>NZ_DICD01000007.1:0-122423 GCF_002415245.1 Pantoea sp. UBA5035
TTGAGGCGAGTGAGTTTTGCTGGATGTGTCGGTTAATGCGGGGAGTGCCGGCGGGCGTGGCGGAGGAAGTAGTCGCGTGGCGGCCTTAGCGCGGCGGTCCCACCTGTCCCCATGCCGAAGTCAGAAGTGAAAAGCGGTAGCGTCGATGGTAGTGTGGGGTTTCCCCATGCGAAAGTAGGGAACTGCCAGGCATCGATCTGCGAGAACCCTGACCTCATGGTCAGGGTTTTTTTCGTTTTCAGGCCAGTAAAAACGCGCTAAAAGATCCTCCTTCAGCACGTCGGATCGCCTTACCCTCTGCCTAACCATTTGGCGATAAAGGCAGTAATCTCGTCGGGACGATTGAGATCCAGCAAGGGCACATCTGTGTCAAAGCGGCTATCGCTGGCGACAGCAATAACGTGCTCGTCCAGCAGCGGCAAATCCTCCCCTTTTACGCCGGCGCGCCACAGAATAATTTTCGGTACCGGCTCATCTTTGAATCCTTCCACCAGCACCATATCCAGCAGCCTTGCATCCATACGACTGACCAGATAGCGCAAATCGAGCCTGGCATCCGGCGTCTCGCACATTAGTGCCCAGCGCTGTGAACTGGCGACAATAACCTGATCAGTACCCGCTTTTCGCAGCAGATAACTGTCTTTTCCCGGCGTATCGATCTCCATCTGATGATGGGTATGCTTTATCAAGCCGGGCCGGATGCCCCGCGCTTTCAGCTGTGGGATCACCTGTTGCAAAAGGGTGGTTTTCCCGGTGCCGCTCCAGGCGGCGATAGCCAGTAACGGCAGCGTCATAGCGCGTTATCCTCAAGATCGTCAGGCGTGTTTACATTGCGAAACGCGGCGTCATCCTGGCTTATCGTCACCGCATGGCCGCCCTGTTCGCGTAAAAACTGCATCAGGCGTCGCTCCCCGCGCTGCAGATAATCAGCGAGTGGCTCCGCCAGGCTGCGATGCAACAGCGCCAGGGCAGGATGATCGCGCTCGGCCGAGCGCGCCCACACGGCAGGCGCCTCCGCTTTGCGTCGTCCTAGCTGCTCTACATAATCAACGGGCACGAAGGGCGTGTCACAGGAACAGAAGGCCACCCATTCCGTTTGCGCGGCTTGCAGGCCGCTCAGCATGCCCGCCAGCGGTCCCGGATAGTCAGGCAAGGTATCAGAGATTACCCTACAGCCGCTCGACTGATAACGATCAAGGTTCCGGTTGGCGCTTATCATGACAATGTCGACTTGCGGCCTGAGCCGTTGAAGAACATGCTGATAAAGCGGGATGCCGCGAAACAGCACCAGCCCTTTATCCTGACCGCCCATGCGACGCCCCTGTCCGCCGGCCAGAATAACGCCGGTTAATGCTGTCATGTCGATACTCCTGTTTAAAGGCTTATAACAAAGCTGTGATGAGGACTAATAGATGAAATACCATCGCCTGAATGAATTGCTTGAGCTGCTGCGTCCTGCGTGGCAACAGGAGCCTGACCTTAACCTGACGCAGTTTTTACAAATACTGGGGCAGGAATCGGGTTTCAGTGGCCCATTAAGTGAATTAACCGATGACGTATTGATTTACCATCTGAAAATGCGCAATGCCGATAAGTATGCGGAAATTCCCGGCCGACAAAAAGATTATGAAATGGATTTTAAAACTGCGCTGCTGCGCGCGCGCGGTGTGATTAAGGATGATAACTAATGCTATGCTTGGCGGCTTCGAGTAAAGACTGTAACGGATAATCCTATGGATGCCGCTTTTAATTTCCAGACGCTTGAGCCTGACGCCATCCTCGATGCGCTATGGGAAACCGGACTTCGGGTTGAGTCTGGATTAACCGCGCTTAACAGCTATGAAAACCGCGTCTATCAGTTTAGTGATGAAGACCGTCATCGCTACGTGGTGAAGTTTTATCGGCCGCAGCGCTGGAGCGCGGCGCAGATTGAAGAAGAACATAGCTTCACGCGCGATCTGCAGGCGGATGAGGTGCCGGTTGCCGCGCCTCTGATCCTGCAGGGAAAAACGCTGCATACCCATGCTGGCTTCATGTTTACTGTGTTTCCCAGTCTTGGCGGTCGTCAGTATGAAACCGACAATGATGAGCATCTGGAGTGGGTCGGCCGCTTTCTCGGGCGCATACACCAGACTGGGCGCAAGCAGCGCTTTGAACACCGTCCCACTATGGACCTAGAAGAGTATCTGCATCAGCCGCGCGCCGAACTGGCGAGCAATGCCCTGGTGCCCGCTTCCCTGAAGCCAGCGCTGTTGCAGGCCGTAGATAAGCTTGGCGTCGCCTTACAGCAGCGCTGGCATCACAGCTGGCAGCCGCTGCGTCTCCATGGCGATTGCCATCCGGGCAATATTCTATGGCGCGACGGGCCGTTCTTCGTCGATCTCGACGATGCGCGTAACGGGCCGGCGGTGCAGGATCTCTGGATGCTGATCAACGGCGATCGGCAGGAGCAGCGCATCCAGTGGGATATCTTGCTTGAGGCTTATACTGAGTTCAGCGATTTTGATATTAATGAATTGTCACTGATTGAGCCTTTACGCGCCATGCGCATGGTTTATTATCTGGCCTGGGTTGCGCGCCGCTGGCAGGATCCAGCCTTTCCCCGTGCGTTTCCATGGATGACGGATGAGGATTTCTGGCGCAGACAGATTTCGCAATTTACCGAGCAGGAGAAGCTGTTGCAGGAACCGCCGCTGCAGCTGACCCCGCAATTTTAAATAGAGAAGTCAGGAGAATTTTTCACAATGAAGAAAATTTGGTTTGCACTGGTTGGTTTAGTGCTGGCGTTCAGCGCTTCTGCTGCCCAGTTTACCGATGGTCAGCAATACGTCAGCCTGCCGAAACCCGTTGCTGGCGAACCGCAGGTGCTGGAGTTCTTCTCCTTCTTTTGCCCGCACTGTTATCAGTTCGAGCGTGTTTACCACGTCGGCGAGGCTGTGAGAAAAAACCTGCCCGCTGATACCAAAGTGGTTAAATATCACGTCGACTTTTTGGGCGGCGATTTCGGTCCGGTTGTGACGCATGCATGGGCGGTGGCAATGGCGCTGGGCGTCGAGGATAAAGTCACGGCGCCGCTCTTTGACGGCATTCAGAAAAGCCAGACTATTACCGATGCCGACAGCCTGAAAGCCGCCTTTATTAACGCGGCAGGCATCTCTTCTCAGGAATATGACGCCGCATGGAACAGCTTTGCCGTAAAAGCGCTGGTTGCGCAGCAGCAAAAAGCCGCCGCTGACGTCGATCTGCGCGGCGTGCCGGCGATGTTCGTCAACGGCAAATATATGGTCAATAATGGCGGTCTCGACACCAGCTCCATGGATAACTTTGTCGCGGAATATGCCAACGTGGTGAAATTCCTGGTCAGCCAGAAATAATAAACGCGCATTTCGTCTGAAAACGCCGACCATGTCGGCGTTTTTTTATGATTGAAATTATTTAGCTAAATAGTCCATCTGCATCCTTTCAGATTTAATATCCACATAAGCCACTGCCTGTGCAGAAAGGCACACCCTGTCACAGTAATAACTTAACCTACTGATTTAAATTGTTTTTATAAAAGATGTCGGCATTTTATACCGTTAGCCGTAATACGTTATGATTTTTGCGCACAAAGTTATCCACAGAAAGATCCTTGCGATCCGCACCGTAAAAGCGCGAAAAAATCGCAGCATGGGCGGCCTGCGTTCAACATTCTGCTCAAGCTGTGGCATCCTTATAGTCCAATCCATGGCAACGAAGATTACACAGACTTATGGCGCAAATTGCAGAAAATCCCCTGATTCTGGTTGATGGCTCATCCTACCTTTACCGCGCTTATCATGCGTTTCCGCCGCTCACCAATAGCGCAGGCGAGCCGACCGGCGCGATGTATGGCGTGCTCAACATGTTGAAAAGTCTGCTGGCGCAATACAATCCAAGCCACGTTGCCGTGGTATTTGACGCCAAGGGCAAAACCTTCAGGGATGAGCTGTTCGAGCACTATAAGTCGCACCGCCCGCCGATGCCGGACGATCTGCGCGCGCAAACCGCGCCGTTGCACGAGATGGTGAAGGCGATGGGCCTGCCGCTGCTGGCGGTAAGCGGCGTCGAGGCGGACGACGTGATCGGCACGCTGGCGCTGCAGGCGGAGAAAGAGGGCCGTCCCGTGCTGATCAGCACCGGCGATAAAGATATGGCGCAGCTGGTGACACCCAATATCACCCTGATCAACACCATGACCAATACCATCCTCGGCCCTGAAGAGGTCGAGCAAAAGTATGGCGTGCCGCCAGCGCTGATTATCGACTTTCTGGCGATGATGGGCGACAGTTCGGATAACATTCCAGGCGTGCCGGGCGTCGGCGAAAAAACCGCGCAGGCGCTGCTGCAGGGATTAGGCGGCATGCGGTCGATTTATGAAAATCTGGATAAGGTCGCGGAGCTCTCTTTCCGCGGCGCGAAAACCATGGCGGCCAAGCTGGAGCAAAATCGCGACGTCGCCTTTCTCTCTTATCAGCTGGCCACCATTAAAACCGACGTTGAGCTTGAACTCAGCTGCAGCGAGCTGACGGTCGCCGAGCCGGACGTCGCCGCTCTGCAGGCGTTATTCAGCCGTTACGAATTCAAACGCTGGCTGGCCGATCTGCAGGACGGCAAATGGCTGCAGGGCAAAAAGAGCAATCTGAAAGCGCAGCAGGCGCTGCCGGATGAAGCGCCAGCTAAGCCAGAGGCGACCAGCGTGCTCGCCTCTGACGGGTACGTCACCATTCTCGATCAGGCGACGCTCGACGAATGGCTGGAGAAGCTGCAACAGAGCGATCTGTTTGCTTTTGATCTCGAAACCGACTCGCTTGATACGCTCAGCGCCAACATCGTCGGCATCGCGCTGGCCGTCGCGCCGGGCGAGGCCGCCTATCTGCCTGTAGGCCACGACTATCTTGATGCGCCGGATCAGCTTGATCGCCGCGAGGTGCTGGCGCAGCTTAAGCCGATTCTTGAAGATGACAACGCGCTGAAGGTGGGCCAGAACCTGAAGTACGACCGTGGCGTCCTGAAAAACTACGATATCGAGCTGGGCGGTATTAAGTTCGATACCATGCTGGAGTCCTACATCCTCAACAGCGTGGTGGGCAAACACGACATGGACAGCCTGTCGGCGCGCTGGCTGAATCATAAAACCGTGACTTTCGAAGAGATCGCCGGCAAAGGAAAAAATCAGCTGACGTTCAACCAAATCGCACTGGAGCAGGCAGCGCACTACGCGGCGGAAGATGCCGACGTCACGCTTCAGCTGCACCTGAAAATGTGGGCGGAGCTGGAAAAAGAGGCGGGCCCGAAGCACGTCTTCGAAGAAATCGAAATGCCGCTGGTCACGGTGATCTCGCGCGTCGAGCGTAACGGCGTGTTGATTGATCAGGGCATTCTGGCGCAGCACTCCAAAGAGCTGACGCTCAGGCTGGCGGAGCTGGAGCAGAAGGCGCATGAGCTGGCGGGCGAGCCTTTTAATCTGTCGTCTACCAAACAGCTGCAGACCATCCTGTTTGAAAAACAGGGCATCAAACCGACCAAGAAAACGCCGGGCGGCGCGCCTTCTACCAGCGAAGAGGTGCTCGCGGAGCTGGCGCTCGATTATCCGCTGCCAAAAGTCATCCTGGAGCATCGCGGTCTGTCGAAGCTCAAGTCCACCTACACCGACAAATTGCCACAGATGATCAATCCGCTCACTGGCCGCGTCCATACCTCCTATCACCAGGCGGTAACCGCGACAGGGCGTCTCTCCTCTACCGATCCTAATCTGCAGAATATTCCGGTGCGCAATGACGAGGGCCGCCGCATCCGCCAGGCCTTTATTGCCGGGAAAGGCAACCGCATTGTCGCGGCGGACTACTCGCAAATCGAGCTGCGCATCATGGCGCACCTGTCGCAGGATAAAGGCCTGCTGGACGCCTTTGCGCACGGCGAAGATATCCACCGCGCCACCGCGTCAGAAGTCTTCGGCGTCGCGCTGGATAAGGTGAGCGGCGAACAGCGCCGCAGCGCGAAGGCGATTAACTTCGGCCTGATTTACGGCATGAGCGCGTTTGGCCTGTCGCGTCAGCTCAATATCGGCGCGGGCGAAGCGAAGCGCTATATGGATCTCTACTTTGAACGCTATCCCGGCGTGCTGCGCTATATGGAAAACACGCGCCAGCTGGCGGCCAGCAAAGGCTATGTCGAAACCCTGGACGGACGTCGCCTGTGGCTGCCGGACATCAACTCCAGCAACGCTATTCGCCGTAAAGCGGCTGAACGAGCGGCTATCAACGCGCCAATGCAGGGTACGGCGGCGGATATCATTAAGCGTGCAATGATTGCGGTGGACGACTGGCTGCAACAGCGCAACGACGGCGCCATCAGGATGATCATGCAGGTCCACGATGAACTGGTGTTCGAAGTGCAGGGCGATGAGGTTGAGTCCGCCAGCCAGCAGATCCGCGCGCTAATGGAAGGCAGCATGAAGCTGGACGTGCCGCTGCAGGTTGAGGTCGGCGTCGGCGAAAACTGGGACGAGGCACACTGATTGAGATTGCTCAGGCTGGCGACGACGCTTTGTTGCCAGCCTGCTCAGGATATAAGAAAAAAGTCTGTTTAACCGATTCAGCGCGAGACAAAAGCACGCGGTTTCTAACTGCTTCTCGGTTAAGCATTTTTTTAGTAATTAAACTACAGTCAAAGGCGATTTTTGTGACGAACGCATGAAAAATCATGTCGTTTGATGAAAGCTAACTACAAAAAACCCTTTGTCCGTCAGAAAAAATCAGGTAAAGTTCGAGGCGTAGGGTACAGAGGTAAGATGTTCTATCTTTCAGACCTTTTACTTCACGTAATCGGATTTGGCTGAATATTAGCCGCCCCAGTCATTTTATGACTGGGGCGTTTTTTATTGGGCTTTTGATAAATTCCGCAAGGCTGTGTTACGCCTCAGCGGAATCATCCTGCGCAGGCGCCAGTTCGTTAAACCAGACGTCCAGTTTTTGACGCAGCTTGTCGACGCCCATCTTTTTCAGGGAGGAGAACATCTCCACCTGCACATCGCCCATAAAGGCCAGCGCCGCTTCGCGCACCATATTGAGCTGCGCCTTGCGCGCGCCGGAAGCGAGTTTATCCGCCTTAGTCAGCAGCACCATCACCGGGATCCCGCTCTCTACCGCCCACTGAATCATCTGCTGGTCGAGATCTTTTAACGGATGACGAATATCCATCAATACCACCAGGCCTTTCAGCGCTTCGCGCTTTTGCAGATATTCGCCCAGCGCGCGCTGCCATTTGCGCTTCATCTCTTCCGGCACTTCGGCATAGCCGTAGCCGGGCAAATCCACCAGACGTTTGCCTTCAGTGACCTCAAACAGGTTGATCAGCTGCGTGCGCCCTGGTGTTTTACTGGTGCGCGCCAGGCTTTTTTGATTAGTGAGCGTATTCAGCGCGCTGGATTTACCCGCGTTGGAACGCCCGGCGAAGGCGACCTCAATACCGGTGTCGGCCGGCAGATGGCGGATATCCGGGGCGCTGAGGATGAAATGGGTAACGTGATAATTCAGTGCAGACAAAGTTTAACTCCAGAGACGAATGCGGGCATTGACGCTGATTATACGCGTTATGGCGCAAAAGTGCCCGAGAGCATCGATCGGCCGGCTTTTGTAAGATATCAGCCATAAAAGCTGCCAGCGATTACTGTTTTTACTAAAAAATTTGAAGATTTAAAACCTTTACAATCATGTCTTTAAGGATGATGAGACGTTTAAATGCGCAAAAAAGCCTGATGTCAGGTTGTGGGTTCCGCAGGTTGGTCTACATTATTGGGCAGTGCAGGGCAGCACCCATCAGGATGATGTGCTCAGGAGCGTCGGGACGACCGCGAGCAAAGGAAAGGAGACGGTCAGGGATAACAGGCCGGACAAGGACAGGGATTCGCTCAGGAGTTGGGCAGGCGCGGGATCGACCGGGACGTTGCGAGCCAAAAGGGATTAAAAATATGATTCCTTCTGCGGAAGGTGCGAAATAAGGCGACAGCATAGGCTGTCGCCTTTTTTCTTTGTCCGCTTTCTGCTAGATTTCGCCGCAATTCTGTCCCCTCTGTTGTCAGACGAGCTTGAGAAGAGGATACGTACGTCAAGGTGCGCATCGCCGACAAAAAAGCAGCGTCAGGAGTGAGAGGGTTATACTGATACTGATTAAAAACAGTGAGACCTGACATCATGAAGCAACCTGTACGCGGCGCGCACGCTAAACCGGCAAGTAAAACAAAGCGTAAATCGCGCGAAGAACTTAACGAGGCCGCACGCGATCGCAAGCGTGATAAAAAGCATCGCGGCAACGCATCCGGCAGCCGCGCCAATCCTGTCGCCAGCGCAGGAAAATCTGGCCAGGGCAATAAAGCCAAAGATCCGCGCATCGGCAGTAAAAAACCGATCCCGCTGGTGGCGGATGGCGCAACGGCGAGCGCGCCGGTAAAAGCGGTAAAAAAAGCGCCGAAACCCGCTGCGGAAAAAGTGCGTTTGAGCCCGGAAGAGGAGCTGGCGCAGCTGGAAAACAGCGAGCGTCTCGACGCGCTGCTGGATCGCATGGAAAACGGCGAGACGCTGTCGGCGGAAGAGCAGGCCTGGCTGGATGAAACCCTGGACCGCATCGATGAACTGATGGAGCAGCTCGGCATCGACATGGATGATGAAGCGGAAGATGAACAGGCCGAAGAAGATATGTATCGCCTGCTGAAAGGCAACTGAGTTTTTTGATCGGCATGCGCTCTGGCGCATGCCGCGCCAGACAGGTAAATCGTTATGTTTTGGCCTGGATCAATTTTAGCGCTGCTGCTGTCGTGTTATCTCATCTGGTTATTGGCTAAACTACGCCGCCTGTCGCGTCTGAAGTCACGTTTACGTCGGGTTCAGTCCCGCCCACCTTTCCTCTCTTCTGCATCGCGACCTTCTCTCAGACGTCACCGGAAGGAGTAAGCATGTCTTTGCAACCTGTCTCCTGGGACCAGCGGCTTATTGAAAAATACAATTACGCCGGTCCGCGCTATACCTCATACCCTACTGCGCTTGAATTCAGCGACAGCTACGGCGAGGCGGATTTTCTGCGTGCCGTGGCGCGCTATCCGGAGCGCCCGCTGTCGCTCTACGTTCATATCCCGTTCTGCCATAAGCTCTGCTATTTCTGCGGCTGCAATAAGGTCGTGACGCGCCAGCTGCATAAAGCTGACCGCTATCTGGACGCGCTGGCGCAGGAGATCCGCCAGCGCGCGCCGCTGTTCCGCGACCGGCGCGTCACCCAGCTGCACTGGGGCGGCGGCACGCCGACCTTTCTTAATCACGACCAGCTTTCACGGCTGGTGGCCTTGCTGAGGGATCACTTCAGCCTGGCGGACGATCTGGAGATGTCGATCGAGGTCGATCCGCGCGAAATCGATCCCGATACCATTTCGTACCTGCGCCAGCTCGGCTTTAACCGGCTGAGCATGGGCGTGCAGGATTTCAATAAAGCGGTGCAGGAACGCGTAAATCGCGTTCAGGACGAAGAGGCGATCTTTGCGCTGATGGCGCGTGCGCGCGAGCAGGGCTTTCACTCGACCAGCATCGATCTTATCTACGGCTTGCCGCTGCAAACGCCGGAGAGCTTCGCCTATACCCTGCAGCGCGTGATTGCGCTTAATCCGGACCGCATGAGCGTGTTCAACTACGCACATCTGCCGGCGCTGTTTGCGGCGCAGCGTAAAATCAAAGAGCAGGAGCTGCCGTCTGCGCAGCAGAAGCTGCAAATCCTGCAGCAGACCATCGCGACGCTAACGCAGCAGGGCTATGACTTTATCGGCATGGATCACTTTGCGAAACCGCAGGACGAGCTGGCGCAGGCGCAGCGCGCCGGATTGCTGCATCGCAACTTCCAGGGCTATACCACTCAGGGCGACAGCGATCTGCTGGGGCTTGGCGTGTCCGCCATCAGCATGACTGGCGACAGCTATGCGCAGAACGAGAAAGAGCTGAATCGCTGGTACGATGCGGTAGCAACGCGCGGCGAGGCATTGTGGCGCGGCGTAGCGCTTAGCGCGGACGATTGCCTGCGGCGCGACGTCATCAAGCAGCTGATTTGCAACTTCTCGCTCGATTTCAGCACCATTGAAGCGCAGCACGCGATTCGCTTCTGCGACTATTTCGCCGAGGATTTAGCGCTGTTGCAGCCGCTGATCGACGATGGGCTGGTGGAGCAGCGCGCTGGCGGTTTGCAGGTCACCGGCGCTGGCCGTTTGCTGATCCGCAACATCTGCATGTGCTTTGACGTTTATCTGCGCCAGAAGGCGCGCCAGCAGCAGTTTTCGCGCGTGATTTAAGGCGAAAACGCGCTGGCGCGGAGTTTAGTTAAACAGGTTGACCATGATGGCGCACAGCACGGTCGCGAAGGCAGCCTGCGGCGAGTGGCCGAAGGCGCTGCCGATAACGGCGACATTGTGCGAAATCATGTGAAGAAAGGAATCTAACATCGTTCATCTCCCGATAGCCGCCCGTATGATACTGAACGGCATCGGCATGTAAAGCGGGACAAGGCGACGCGCTGTGTAAAAAATCGCCTTGCCACTCGCTCGTTACTCCATGCCCAGCTCTTTCAGCTTGCGCGTGAGGGTATTACGTCCCCAGCCCAGCAATCTTGCCGCTTCCTGCTTGTGTCCCTGCGTATGACGCAGGGCGGTGGTCAGCAGGGTGCGCTCCATCTCCGGCTGCGCTTCGGAGAGCAAGTTTTGATGACCGGAACGCAGCGCGCGATCGGCCCACTGCGCCAGCAGGGTCGCCCAGCTGTCCGGCAGCGACTGCACCGGACTTTCCGGCATGCTGGACTCGAACAGCTCAGGAGGCAGATCCTGAATCAGCACTTCCTGACCGGCCGCCATCACCGTCAGCCAGCGGCAGGTGTTCTCCAGCTGGCGCACGTTGCCGGACCAGTGCAGACGCGTCAGCGCCGCTTCGGTTTCCGGATGGAGGATTTTCGCCTCGACGCCCAGTTCGCGGGCCGCCACCTGCAGGAAATAGCGCGCCAGGCGAGGAATATCCTCACGGCGCTCGCGCAGCGGCGGCAGATGCACGCGGATCACGTTCAGGCGATGGAACAGATCCTCGCGGAACTTGCCTTCCTGCACCCGCAGCTCAAGATTCTGGTGCGTGGCCGCAATAATGCGCACGTCCACTTTGACCGGCGCATAGCCGCCGACACGGTAAAACTGCCCGTCTGCCAGCACGCGCAGCAGGCGCGTCTGCACGTCGAGCGGCATATCGCCGATCTCATCCAGAAACAGCGTGCCGCCGTCCGCCTGCTCGAAACGGCCCTGACGAATCTGATTCGCGCCGGTAAATGCCCCTTTTTCATGACCGAACAGCTCTGACTCGATCAAATCTTTCGGGATAGCCGCCATATTGAGGGCGATAAAAGGCGCTTTGGCGCGCGGGCTGTGACGATGCAGCGCATGCGCGACCAGCTCTTTCCCGGTTCCCGATTCGCCATTGATCAGCACGCTGATCGACGAGCGCGACAAGCGGCCGATAATGCGGAACACATCCTGCATCGCCGGCGCTTCGCCGATGATATCGGTGGTGGGGCCGCTGACAGGCTGATTGCGCGGCTGCTGTTGCTCCTGATAGTGACTAATGGCGCGCTCGACCAGCGCTACCGCCTCATCAATATCGAAGGGTTTCGGCAGATAGTCGAACGCCCCTTGCTGATAAGCGCTGACGGCGGCGTCGAGGTCGGAGTGCGCCGTCATAATGATGACCGGCAGCATCGGATGACGCTGTTTAATTTGTTTCAGCAGCGCCAGCCCATCCATGCCCGGCATGCGAATATCTGACAGTAAAACGTCTGGGGTTTTGCTTGAGAGCGCGTCCAGCACCTCATTGCCGCTGTCGAAAGTGGCGCAGCTTAACCCGGCTCCAGTAAGCGCGCGTTCAAGCACCCAGCGGATGGAGCTATCGTCATCGACGATCCAGACTATCCCTCGTTGCATAGAAACCTCACTGGCGAATAGGCAGATAAACCGAAAATTCGGTGTGTCCAGGCCAACTGTTGAACTCAATTTTTCCTGAATGCTGATCAATCAGGCTACGGGCGATAGAGAGACCCAGGCCGGTGCCGCCTTCGCGCCCGCTCACCATCGGATAGAACAGCGTATCCTGCAGCTGCGCCGGAATGCCCGGGCCGTCATCCTCAACGTCGATGCGCGCCACCAGACGATAGCGCGTGCCGTGCAGGGTAAGCTGGAAGGCGGTGCGGGTGCGTAAAATAATGGTGCCGCCCTCGTCGCCTAGCGCCTGCAGCGCGTTGCGCACCACGTTCAGCAACACCTGCTCAATCTGATCGGGATCGTGCGGCAGCTCCGGCAGGCTAGGGTCGTAATCGCGCACCAGCGCGACATTCTCCGGCAGCTCCATCGACACCAGATTCACCACCCGTTCCGCCACCTGGTGAATGCTCTGCGTGATATGCATGCCAGGCTGCTGCGGACCGAGCAGACGATCCACCAGATTACGCAGGCGGTCTGCCTGCTCGATAATGACTTTGGTATATTCGTTCAGCGACGGATCGGGCAGCGCGCGCGACAGCAGCTGCGCTGCGCCGCGAAGTCCGCCCAGCGGATTTTTAATTTCGTGTGCGAGTCCTCGCACCAGATCGCGCGCCGCCACCTGCTGCGCATGCTGAAGCTGCTCCTGACTGAGACGGCGTTGGTTATCCATCGGCGCCATCTCCAGCAGAATAAAACCGTCCGGCAGCCGTTGCGCCGTCAGCGCCATCACGTGCGCGCGGCCGTCGACCACCAGCGTCACTTCGCTGTCGGTAAAGCCCTGGCCAGCCTCCAGACTCTCGCGCATCACCTCGATATTCAGCGAAAAGTAGCCGGTCAGATCGGGCAGCGGCGTGCCGAACAATTTGCGTGAGCTTTGCGCCAGTAATTGCTGCGCCGCCGGGTTGGCGTAATGGATAACCAGATCGTCGTCCACCAGCAGAATACTGTTTATCAGGGAGTTGAGAATTTGCCCCGCGTCGGGCAGGGAGCCAGTTGCCATACAGCGTTCCTCTGCACTAATTTAGTGCATTATACTCTTCCGCGCCTGTTTCCAGACGGCTGAACGATGATTTCGCGGCGAAAAAAGCCCATCCGGAGATGGGCTAAAGTTTCCACGGCAACAAAAATCTTCTGCGCCTTGCGCGTCGCCGCTGCGTTAGCAGCCTCGGGATCTATCCTGTTGCCGCCTGGGCGGCAACGCGACCGGTGCAGAATAAAGATTAAACGCTGTAGTAAAGTTCGAACTCGACCGGGTGCGGCGTCATGCGGATACGGTCGTTTTCGACTTTACGCAGTTCGATGTAGGCATCGATGGCGTCGTCGGTGAACACGCCGCCGCGGGTCAGGAACTCGCGATCTTCGTTCAGTGCGTTCAGCGCTTCTTCCAGCGAACCCGCAACTTTTGGAATCTCCGCTTCTTCTTCCGGCGGCAGATCGTACAGGTTCTTGTCCATAGCATCGCCCGGGTGGATCTTATTGATCACGCCGTCCAGGCCAGCCATCAGCAGCGCGGTGAACGCCAGGTACGGGTTAGCGGCCGGATCCGGGAAGCGCGCTTCGATACGGCGTGCTTTCGGGCTGGCGACAACCGGAATACGGATGGAGGCGGAGCGGTTACGGGCAGAGTAAGCCAGCATAACCGGCGCTTCGTAGCCAGGCACCAGACGCTTGTAGGAGTTGGTGGTCGGGTTCGCCAGGGCGTTGATCGCTTTCGCGTGCTTGATGATGCCGCCGATGTAGAACAGAGCAGTTTCAGACAGGCCGCCGTATTTGTCGCCTGCGAACAGGTTTACGCCGCCTTTAGAGAGAGACATATGGCAGTGCATACCTGAACCGTTGTCGCCGAACATCGGCTTCGGCATAAAGGTCGCGGTTTTGCCGTAGGCGTGCGCGACGTTGTGCACCACATATTTGTAGATCTGAATTTCGTCCGCTTTCTTGGTCATGGTGTTGAAGCGGGTCGCCACTTCGTTCTGACCAGCGGTCGCCACTTCGTGGTGGTGCGCTTCAACCACCAGGCCCATCTGCTCCATGGTCAGACACATGGCGGAGCGGATATCCTGCGCGGAGTCGACCGGCGGAACCGGGAAATAGCCGCCTTTCAGGCCCGGACGGTGGCCTTTGTTGCCGCCTTCGTACTCTTTGCCGGTGTTCCAGGCCGCTTCGATATCGTCGATAGCGACGTGCGAACCGGAAGTTGACGAGCCGAAACGGATGTCGTCGAACAGGAAGAACTCCGGCTCCGGTCCAAACAGCACGGTGTCGGCGATGCCGGACGCGCGCAGGTACTCTTCAGCGCGTTTGGCGATAGAGCGCGGGTCGCGATCGTAGCCTTGCATGGTGCCTGGCTCGAGGATGTCACAACGGATGATCAGCGTCGGGTCTTCGAAGAACGGATCCAGAACGGCGGTGGTCGCGTCCGGCATCAGCACCATGTCTGATTCGTTAATGCCTTTCCAGCCGCCGATAGAGGAGCCGTCAAACATTTTGCCTTCTTCGAAGAAGTCAGCGTTAACCTGGTGAGCAGGGATAGTAACGTGCTGTTCTTTACCTTTGGTATCGGTAAAACGCAGGTCAACAAACTTAACTTCGTGCTCGTTCATCATCGAGAGAACGTGTTCAGCGGACATACTCAACTCTCCTGGAAATGGTCATTGTCATCGTGGTGAGTGGCTGCGTCGTCTGAAACCTGAAGTGTCTGACCGCCATTCCCAACCAACCGATCTCGGCAAGCTCTGCAACCGTCGTGCAACTGCTGTTTTCGCTTGCAAGAGATAAAGCGAATTCTGTGCCAACTTTCTTTTTTGCAGCTAAATCCCGCCTGTGCGCACCCTTTTGTTGCCAGCGTGCTGCACCAGACTGGCGAATTTGCACCAAAATTGTGCTTTACCACCTTTTGGCGGCACCAAAATGGTGCGAACCTCCAACTTAGTGCATTAAGTGCACCGCATCCAGCGCAAATTTCCGCCAGTGCAATAAACTTCAGGTGAAAAGTGTGATCGTGTTCAGTATCCCGCTTAATCCGTGTACAATAGCGCGCTATTTCTAATGCCTGAGGCAAAGTTGTGATCGAAAATTTGCGTAACATCGCCATCATCGCGCACGTAGACCATGGTAAGACCACCCTGGTTGATAAGCTGCTGCAACAGTCCGGTACCTTTGACGCGCGTACCGAAGCGACTGAGCGTGTGATGGACTCCAACGATTTGGAGAAAGAGCGTGGAATTACCATCCTCGCTAAAAACACCGCTATCAAATGGAATGACTACCGTATCAACATCGTTGATACCCCAGGACACGCCGACTTTGGCGGTGAGGTAGAGCGCGTCATGTCCATGGTTGATTCGGTGCTGCTGGTTGTGGATGCGATGGATGGCCCTATGCCGCAAACTCGCTTCGTGACCAAAAAAGCCTTTGCCCATGGTTTGAAGCCGATCGTTGTAATCAACAAGATTGACCGTCCGGGCGCGCGTCCTGACTGGGTTGTTGACCAGGTATTCGACCTGTTCGTCAACCTGGACGCTACCGACGAGCAGCTTGATTTCCCGATCATTTACGCGTCTGCGCTGCAGGGCATCGCCGGTCTGGATCACACCGACATGGCTGAAGATATGACCCCGCTGTACCAGGCGATCGTCGAGCATGTTTCTCCGCCGCAGGTGGAAGTTGACGCGCCGCTGCAGATGCAGATCTCGCAGCTGGACTACAACAACTACCTGGGCGTAATCGGCATCGGCCGCATCAAGCGCGGCAAAGTCAAGCCGAACCAGCAGGTGACCGTTGTCGACAGCGAAGGCAAAACGCGCAACGGTAAAGTCGGTAAAGTGCTGGGCCACCTGGGCCTGGAGCGTATCGACACCGATCTGGCGGAAGCGGGCGACATCATCGCGATCACCGGCCTGGGCGAGCTGAACATCTCCGATACCATCTGCGATCCGCAGAATGTAGAGGCGCTGCCGGCGCTGAGCGTCGATGAACCGACCGTGACCATGTTCTTCAACGTCAACACCTCGCCGTTCTGCGGTCAGGAAGGCAAGTATGTGACCTCGCGTCAGATCCTTGAGCGCCTGAACAAAGAGCTGGTGCACAACGTTGCGCTGCGCGTAGAAGAAACTGAAGATGCGGACGCGTTCCGCGTATCGGGCCGTGGCGAACTGCACCTGTCGGTGCTGATCGAAAACATGCGTCGCGAAGGCTTCGAACTGGCGGTTTCCCGTCCGAAAGTTATCTTCCGTGAAATCGACGGCCGTAAACAAGAGCCGTTCGAGAACGTTACGCTGGATATCGAAGAAAACAATCAGGGCGCGGTTATGCAAGCCATGGGCGAGCGTAAAGGCGATCTGAAAAACATGGATCCGGATGGCAAAGGCCGCGTGCGTCTTGACTACGTTATTCCGAGCCGTGGTCTGATCGGCTTCCGTAACGAATTCATGACCATGACTTCAGGTACCGGTCTGCTCTATTCCACCTTCAGCCACTACGACGACATTCGTCCGGGCGAAGTGGGCCAGCGTCAGAACGGCGTGCTGATCTCTAACGGCCAGGGTAAAGCGGTTGCCTTCGCCCTGTTCGGTCTGCAGGATCGCGGCAAGCTGTTCCTGGGCCACGGCGCGGAAGTCTATGAAGGCCAGATTATCGGTATTCACAGCCGTTCCAACGACCTGACCGTTAACTGCCTGACCGGTAAGAAGCTGACCAACATGCGTGCTTCCGGTACGGATGAAGCGACTACGCTGGTGCCGCCGGTGAAGATGACCCTTGAGCAGGCCATCGAATTCATCGATGACGACGAGCTGGTTGAAGTTACGCCGCAGTCGGTCCGTATCCGTAAACGTCACCTGACCGAAAACGACCGCAAACGCGCGTCGCGCGGTCCGAAAGAGTAAGACGTTTCGCTCTGATAAAAAGCCCCGCTCATCGGGGCTTTTTTTATTCCTGCCGCCTTTCTGACGCGCGTTGTCCCGCTGCGACAGCGCCGCCCGCCGCCCACGCGCCTTAAGCCCGCATGCGCCAGCTTCCATAACGGATTTTCTCCTGCCTGTTACCTGTTCAGCCCCTGGTTTTGCCGCTAGAGTGAATGATCCAGGGAACCAGAGGAGTAACGACATGTTGTACATTTTTGATTTAGGCAATGTGATTGTTGATATCGATTTCAATCGCGTGCTGGGCGTCTGGAGTGACCTCGGCCGCGTACCGCTGGCGCTGCTGCAAAGCCGCTTCCAGATGGATGAGGCGTTTGAGCAGCACGAGCGCGGCGAGATCAGCGACGAACATTTCGCCGCGGAGCTGTGCGAGCGGCTCGACATTGCGCTGAGCTACGAGCAGTTCGTGGCGGGCTGGCAGGCGGTATTTATGGGCGCGCGCGCCGATACGCTGGCGCTGATGAACCAGCTCCGCGCCGATGGACATCGCGTGGTGATCCTCTCCAACACCAACAAGCTGCACACCGAATTCTGGCCGACGCAGTATCCGGAAGTGCGCGCTGCAGCGGACGCCATCTATCTGTCGCAGGAGCTGGGAATGCGCAAGCCTGAAGCGCGCATCTTCGAGCACGTGCTGCAGCAAGAGGGCTATCGGGCCGATCAGGCGATCTTCTTTGACGATAACGCGGACAATATCGCAGGCGCGGAGGCGCTGGGCATCAGAAGCGTACTGGTTACCGACAGCAAAACCGTGCCGACCTGGCTGGCAAGCCATCGCTGAATGATGACGTCGCGCCCTTTTATTTCGACCTGCCACGCGCTCTGGCTGTGGCTCAGGCTGCTGTGGAAACGCATCGACGAAGACAACATGACGACGCAGGCCGGCAATCTGGCCTTTGTCTCGCTGCTGGCGCTGGTGCCGCTGATCGCCGTGGTGTTCGCGCTTTTCTCCGCGTTTCCGGTCTTTTCTGAAGTCAGCGTTCAGCTGAAAAATTTCATCTTTGCCAATTTCGTGCCGGCGACCGGCAACGTGGTGGAGCGCTATCTCGATCAGTTCGTGGCCAACGTGCACCGTATGACGGCGCTGGGCGCGATAGGACTGATTGTCACCGCGCTGCTGCTGATGCATTCGGTCGATACCGCGCTCAACACCATCTGGCGCAGCCGTAAGAAGCGTCCGCTGGTTTACTCTTTCGCCGTCTACTGGATGATCCTGACGCTGGGGCCGCTGCTGGCCGGCGCCAGCCTGGCGATCAGCTCCTACCTGCTCTCGCTGCGCTGGATAAGCGCCAGCGGGGTGTACGGCGTTATCGATCAGGTGCTGAGGGTGTTCCCCTTGCTACTCTCCTGGCTCGCGTTCTGGCTGCTTTACAGCATTGTGCCGACGCGCAGCGTGCCGTCGCGCGACGCCTTAATCGGCGCGCTGGTGGCGGGCGCGCTGTTCGAGCTGGGTAAAAAGGGCTTTGCTCTCTATGTTACGATGTTTCCTTCATACCAGCTGATTTATGGCGTGCTGGCGGTTATTCCAATCCTGTTTCTCTGGGTCTACTGGACCTGGTGTATTGTGTTGTTGGGCGCGGAAATTACCGTGACGCTGGGCGATTATCGCCAGCTAAAACAACAGGAAGGCGAAAAAGAACGAGAGGTTGCATGATTGCGTTGATTCAACGAGTACTCAGCGCCAGCGTCAGCGTGGATCGCGTGGTGGTAGGCGAAATCGGTCCTGGCCTGCTGGTACTGTTAGGCGTAGAAAAAGAGGACGATGAGAAGCGCGCCGAGCGGCTGGCGGAAAAAGTGCTGGGCTACCGCATCTTCGGCGACGAGCAGGGAAAGATGAACCTTAACGTCCAGCAGGCGGGCGGCAGCGTGCTGGTGGTGTCGCAGTTTACGCTGGCGGCGGATACGCAAAAAGGCATGCGCCCCTCTTTCTCCGGCGGCGCGGCGCCCGCTGAGGCGAACCGCCTGTATGAATATTTCAGCGACTGCTGTCGTCGCCAGGGCGTAACCACCGCCAACGGACGTTTCGCCGCCGATATGCAGGTCGCGCTGGTCAACGATGGTCCTGTGACCTTCTGGTTGCAGGTGTGAGTCTGGCAGCCGAGCGGCACGGGATCGGCCACGCAAGCTCTGAACGAGAGAACCACTTTATGTATCATCTTCGGGTACCGCAAACTGCGGAAGAGCTGGATATGTACTACCAGTTCCGCTGGGAAATGCTACGCAAGCCGCTGCGCCAGCCGCAGGGCTCGGAGCGGGACGGCTGGGACGCGCTGGCGCATCATCAGATGGTGGTGGACGAGCACGGCCAGCCGGTGGCCGCCGGACGTCTCTATATCAATGCCGACAACGAAGCGTCGATTCGCTTCCTCGCCGTGCATCCGTCGGTGCAGGGGAAAGGGCTGGGCACGCTGGTGGCGATGACGCTGGAATCGGTCGCGCGGCAGGAAGGCGTTAAGCGCGTGACCTGCGCCGCGCGCGAAGACGCGGTCGAGTTCTTCGCCAAGCTGGGCTACCTCAATCAGGGAGAGATCACCGCGCCGCAAACCACGCCGGTGCGCCACTTCCTGATGATTAAACCGGTGGTGACGCTGGACGATATTCTGCATCGCGCCGACTGGTGCGGTCAGCTGCAGCAGGCCTGGTACGACAATATTCCGCTCAGCGAGAAGATGGGCGTGCGTATTTTGCAGTTCACCGGGCAGAAATTTATCACCACCATGCCGGAAACCGGCAACCAGAACCCGCACCACACGCTGTTTGCCGGCAGCCTCTTCTCGCTGGCGACCCTGACCGGCTGGGGGTTAATCTGGCTGCTGCTGCGCGAGCGCCATCTTGGCGGCACCATCATCCTGGCGGACGCCCATATTCGCTACAGCAAGCCGATCGCCGGACGTCCCGGCGCGATTGCCGATATCGGCTCGATGAGCGGCGATCTGGATCGCCTGGCGCGCGGTCGCAAAGCGCGCGTGCGCCTTGAAGTCGAGCTGTACGGCAATGAGGAGCCGGGCGCGGTGTTTGAAGGGGTCTATATCGTGCTGCCCGCCGATCCCGACGAGCCGTTAGAAGAGGGCGGTTCCGGCGCGCGCATCAACTAAAGCATCAGGGCCGATAATGCGGCCCTGATGCTCTCTTTATCTCACTTCGCCCGCCTGCATCTGCTGCTGAACCTGCTGCGTATCGGTGCGCAGCGAGAGCGAGCCGTTGGCCGAGGATTTCAGCGGCGCGTTAGCCTTGAGCGAGGCGTTGAGCTCAAGCTGGAAATTGCTCGGGCCGCTCGCCGGCAGCGCAGGCCAGCCCCAGTTTTGCAGCATCCCTGCGGGCACCGCCTGGCCTTTCAGCGTCAGCGTCACCGGCCGATCCGGCTGCTGGCCGACGCTGGCCGATCCTTCCAGCAGTCCATTGCCGCTAAAGGCGCTCATCTCCGTGACCTGAATCTGCCGCTCGTCGGCGATAAGCGACAGTGACGGATGGCGCAGATCGACGCGGTTAAAGGTCGCTTCGGCGGCGTTGAGACTCAGCTTGCCTGACCAGATCCCCCACTGATGCTGACGCGCCAGCAGCAGGTTTTCGCCGCTGCCCTCCAGCGAGGTCATCTGAAACGGAAACGCCGGATTGATATCGATGATCAGGTTGCGATTAGAGGTGAAACGTCGCACCTCCAGCGAATCAAGCCAGGTCGGCAGCGCCGCCTGCCAGCGATCGCGCCAGGCTTCCGGCAGCGTGTATTCCAGTCCGGCGACCGCCAGATTATTCAGCGTCAGACGCTTGTCGCTGCGGCTCCAGCTGCCGTCGGCGCGGATCACGCCGTTGGCCCAGCGCGAGCTGAACTGGGTCAGCGCGATGCCCTGCGGCGACAGGTCGAGATTGAGGATCGGATCGTTAAGCTCGAAGCGTCCGTTGATAAAGTTGCTGGCGTTCAGCGAGAGCGAACCGTCGTCGCTGCGCCAGTCGTCGCCTTGCCAGGTCAGGTTTTTCAGCGTCAGGTCGAGATCGGTGACCGCCCAGTCCGGGCCCTGAAGGCGCGCGTCGGTCATATCCAGACGATTAATGGTGACGGAAGGCAGCGCCTGAATCGGCCGCAGAAAGTCCGCCAGGCTCTGAGCGGTTTGCAGGCGAATATCGTTGAGGCGAAGCTGGCGGATCAGCCAGTTGCCCTGCGCGTCGCGCTCGGCGCTGCCGGTCATCGAACCGCGCGCCAGATCGGCGCCGACGTTGCTGAACAACATGCGGCCCTGCGATACGCTGCCCTGAATCAGGACGTTAGCGCCTGACACCTTGTTCAGCGTCAGGTCGCCGGCGCTCATCTGAAACTGCGCGTCGCTGCCCAGCATGCTCTTCGTCGTGGGTCTCCACGGCATAACGCCGCCGTTTACCTGCTGAGCCGCAAGCGGCAGCGGCGTGTCTGGACTGTCGATGCGCATATTGTTCAGCTGCAGGCGTCCCGCCTGGAAAGGCAGGGCGTCGCCAGGCGTCAGGTTCGCCAGATTCACCACGCCGTCGCGCAGCTCGATGCTGCCGAAGTTCAGCGGATCGCTGAACTGCAGCAGTGCGAGTCCGAGATCGACGCGCTTCGCTACAACAGCGGCCGGCTGGCCGTCATGACCAAAGGTGAAGTTGTCGAGAATGATGTGCGAAGGCGAGGAGAAGTTGTGCTCTATCTTGCTGAGGGAGAGATGCCAGGCCGTTTTATCGCTCACGTAGCGGCTGAACCAGCCTGCGCCCCATTGCGTCTGCAGCAGAACGTAGATCACCACCAGGCTCAGCACCAGCAGCAACAGTACCGTAAGAAAAAATTTTCCAAGAAATTTCATTGTATCCATCCCGCCATCTTTCCGGTCAGTGCTTGTTATGCCTGAATTACCGTTGTAGCTCAACAGCCTGGATGTAAATACGAATAAATAGAGGAGGCGGGCCGCAGCCCGCCGGAGAGGTTACTTTTCCTGCGGGAAGATCAGGTTCAGCACGATGGCGGTGATCCCGCCGGCGGCGATGCCGGAGGAGAGCAGGGTCTTCAGCCAGTCTGGCGCGAACTGCAGGATCAGCGGCTGCTGCGAGACGCCCAGCCCGACCGCCAGCGACAGGGCGATAATCATAATCGCGCGGCGGTTGAGCGGCTCGCGCGACACGATGCGCACGCCGGAGGCGGCGATGGTGCCGAACATGACGATGGTCGCGCCGCCCAGCACCGGTTCCGGAATATGCTGTACAAAACCGCTCACTGCCGGAAACAGACCCAGCACGATCAGCATTAGCGCCACGACAAAGCCGACGTAGCGGCTGGCGACGCCGGTAAGCTGGATAACGCCATTGTTCTGGCCGAAGCAGGAGTTGGGAAAGGTATTGAACAGCGCGGAGACAAAGGAGTTCAGCCCATTCGCCAGCACGCCGCCTTTCAGACGCTGCATATAGAGCGGACCGCTCACCGGCTGCTCTGAAACGTCCGAGGTCGCGGTAATATCGCCGATCGTCTCCAGCGAGGTGACCATAAACACCAGCATCAGCGGGACCAGCAGGTTCCAGTCAAAGCCCAGCCCGTAGTAGAGCGGTGTCGGCACCGCGACCAGCGGCTGGCTGGCCGGCGCGGCGGTTTGCGGCAGCATATCCATCAGCCAGGCGGCGAGATAGCCGATCGCCATGGCGATAACCAGCGACGCGACGCGCAAATAAGGATTACGCTGACGGTTGAGCACGATGATCACCGCCAGCACCACGCCCGCCAGCAGCAGGTTTTTCGGCGCGCCGAAGCTGTGATCGTTCATCGCGGCAAAGCCGCCGCCAATAGAGGTCAGACCGACCTGAATCAGCGACAGGCCGATAATCATCACCACGATGCCGGAGACCAGCGGGGTGATAATGCGGCGCGCCAGGTGCAGAACGCGCGACAGCACCATTTCGGTACAGGAGGCCACCATCAGCGTGCCGAACAGCGCCGCCATCATGGTTGGCACGTCGGCGCCGCCGTTTTTCAGCGCCATTCCGCCCATAATCAGCGGCGTCACAAAGTTGAAGCTGGTGCCCTGAATCGACAGCAGGCCCGAGCCGACCGGGCCCCAGGTTTTAATCTGCAGCACCGAGGCGACGCCGGAGGCGAACAGCGACATGCTGATAATGTGCTGCGTATCCTGCGCAGGCAGGCCCAGCGCCTGACAAATCAGCAGCGCGGGCGTGATGACCGCCACAAACATCGCCAGCAGATGCTGACCGGCGGCAAACAGCGTTTGCGGCAGCGGCGGACGATCTTCAAGACGGTAAATCAGTTCGCTCTGGCGCGGCGTCGTCAATTTTTGGAGTGTGGCGTCTGGCTGATTAACGGACATAAAGTGGCTTCCCAATCTGTGAAGAGGGGGATTTTAAACCGCTGATGGCTGAAAGCAATCGTTTGCCAGTCTTTATCTTGCGCGAACGCAGGCGCATGCGCAGTCAGATCAAAACAGAGAGGGAATTAGACGTTGGTATAGCGCGTAGTTTCCGGCAGCCAGCGCTCGATCAGCGCTTTCGCCTGTTCAGGATAGTGCTGGTGGATATGGCGCGCCACGCGCTGTACTTCCGGCACCATCGCCTGATCGCGCAGCAGATCCGCTACCTTAAACTCGGCGTTGCCAGTCTGGCGCGTGCCCAGCAGCTCGCCTGGACCACGAATCTCCAGATCGTGCTGGGCGATGACGAAGCCGTCATTACTGTCGCGCAGCACCTGCAAACGACGCTGCGCGGTTTTGCTCAGAGGCGCTTTGTAGAGCAGCACGCAGTGCGACGCCACCGCGCCGCGCCCGACGCGTCCGCGCAGCTGATGCAGCTGCGCCAGTCCCAGGCGTTCCGGGTTTTCGATAATCATCAGGCTGGCGTTAGGCACGTCGACCCCGACTTCAATCACCGTGGTCGCCACCAGCAGCTGCATCTCGTTGGCCTTGAAGGCCGCCATTACCGCCTGCTTCTCCGCGGGCTTCATGCGGCCGTGCACCAGACCGATATTCAGGTCGGGCAACGCGACTTTCAGGGCTTCCCAGCTCGCTTCCGCCGCCTGCGCCTCCAGCAAATCGGACTCCTCGATCAGCGTGCAGACCCAGTAAGCCTGACGGCCGTCCTGACAGGCATGCCGCACGCGAGCGATGATGTCGTCGCGCCGGCTGTCGGGGATGGCGACAGTGGTAACCGGCGTACGGCCTGGCGGCAGCTCGTCAATGGTCGAGGTATCGAGATCGGCGTAGGCGGTCATCGCCAGCGTGCGCGGAATCGGCGTCGCGGTCATGATCAGCTGATGCGGATGGAAGCCCTGCTCTTCGCCTTTCTCCCACAGCGCCAGCCGCTGATGGACGCCGAAACGATGCTGCTCGTCGATAATCACCAGCGCCAGCCCGTTGAACTGCACCTGCTCCTGGAACAGCGCATGCGTGCCGACCACCATCGCCACCTGTCCGCTGGCGATTGCCTCCTGCTGCGCCTGTCGCGCTTTGCCTTTCTGCTTGCCGGCCAGCCAGCCGACTTCGATGCCCAGCGGCGCGAACCAGCTGCGGAAGTTGTTCGCGTGCTGCTCTGCCAGCAGCTCGGTGGGCGCCATCAGCGCCACCTGCTTGCCGTGCGCGATCACGTCGAGCGCCGCCAGCGCCGCGACCAGGGTTTTACCGGATCCGACGTCGCCCTGCACCAGGCGCATCATCGGGAAATCTTTGGCCAGATCGCGCTCAATCTCCTGCACCACGCGTTTTTGCGCGTTGGTCGGGGAGAAGGGCAGCGCCGCCAGCAATTTGTCGCTCAGCGTATGGCGCGGCGCCATCGGCAGCGCGTAATAGCGCTGCGCGCCGGCGCGTACCGCCAGCATGCTGAGGTTATGCGCCAGCAGCTCTTCAAGGATCAGACGACGCTGCGCCGGATGGCGGCCGTGCTCCAGCTCGCTCAGGCGCAGGTCCGGCGGCGGGCGATGCAGCGTGCGCAGCGCCTCCGGCAGGCTAATTAATCCCTGCGCCAGCTCCTGCGGCAGCAGTTCGGCGATCGGCACGCTCTCCAGCAGCGTCAGCGCCTGATCGGTCAGGCTGCGCAGCGTAGCCTGACGAATGCCTTCGGTGGTGGGATAGACCGGCGTCAGGGTCTCTTCCAGCGTAACCGGGCTCTGCTCGCCCTGAACGCGATACTCGGGATGAATAATCTCCGCGCCGCGCTGGCCGCGCTTGATCTCGCCATAGGCGGTCACGCGACGACCCGGCGCCAGGCTGTTCTTCATCCCGGCATTGAAGTTGAAGAAACGCATGGTGAGCACGCCGCTGCCGTCGCTGATCTGACACACCAGCATGCGGCGTCGGCCAAAGGAGATATCGGACTGTAACACCTCGCCCTCTACCGTGGCCCAGATGCCGGGCAGCAGATCGTTAATGGCGTAGAGCTGAGTGCGGTCTTCGTAGCGTAGCGGGAGATGAAGCAGCAGATCCTGAATGGTATGCAGGCCGAGCTTAGCCAGCTTCGCCGCCTGACTGGCGCCGACGCCGGTCAGGGTACTGAGCGGAATGGCATCCAGCAGGCGGCCTTTCATTTCTTTTTCCCCGTGGCCTGCATGCTGGCCCACCAGTCGGCGTCAGCTTCCACTTCGCCCTGGGCGTTGATATGCGGATAGGGCAGACCTTTCTGCTTCGCCACGCGCGCCAGCACCGGATAGCCGCCTTCGAACAGCAGGCGCTGCTGCTCCTCTTCGTCCAGCAGGCTGTGCCGACGCTGATAGAGTCCGGCGTTCTGCCGCTGGCGCTGCGCTTCATAGAGGATCAGCGCGGAGGCCACGGAAACGTTCAGCGACTGCACCATGCCCACCATGGGAATAATGATGTCGCAATCGGCCAGCGCCAGCGCCTCGGCGGTAATGCCGGTTTTTTCCTGACCCATCAGAATGCAGGTCGGGCGGGTGTAATCTATTTCGCGAAAATCGACCGCTCTGGCCGACAGGTTGGTCGCCAGCACCTGCATGCCGCGATCTTTCAGGTGGGTAACCGCCTGGGCGATATTGCGATGGGTTTTGACCTTCAACCAGCTGTTGCTGCCGGCGGAAGCGGAGACCATGGTGCGCATCCGTTCGCTGGGCCAGACGGCGTGCACTTCGTGAATGCCCACCGCATCCGCCGTGCGGATCACCGCCGATACGTTGTGCGGTTTATGCACCTGTTCCATACAGACGGTGAGGTCGTGCTGGCGAAGCGCCAGCATCTCCTGAATACGAGCGAAGCGTTGGGCGTTCATGCGCTAGTTACGGTTACGGTGGACTTTAATAACGTCCGGCATCACGCGAATTTTACGCATAATATTCGCCAGATGGACGCGATCGCGCGCGGTCAGGCGGATAAACGCGCTGTAAACGCGGCCGTCGCGCTCTTCGGTGTTGAGACTCTGGATATTCGAGCCCGCGGTATTAATCGCCGCCGTCAGGTTCGCCAGCGCGCCCTGATGGTTGAACATGTCGACTTTAATCTCCGCCACAAACTCCTGGTCGGTGACCTTATCCCATTCCACCGGCATGAATTTTTCCGGCTCTTTCTGGTAGCCGCGAATATTACGACAGGATTCGTGATGCACCACCAGTCCCTTGCCGGGACTGACGTGGGCCACGATGGGATCGCCGGGAATCGGACGGCAACATTTAGCGAAGGTGATCAGGACGCCGTCTGCGCCTTTGATCGGCAGTTTGCCGCGTTTGCTGCTGCTCGGCGGCGTCGCATTGCTCGACTGCAGCAGGTTCTTCGCCACCACCACGCTCATGGCGTTGCCGAGGCCGATCTCCGCCAGCAGGTCGTCCAGCGACGTCAGCTTCATGCGATCCAGCTCTTGCTTGATGTTCGCGGGCGAGATCTCCGCCAGCTTGCGGCTGCCGCCGAGCGCGTGGCTCAGCAGACGACGGCCAAGATTGACGGAGTCTTCGCGCTTGAGGTTTTTCAGCAGCTGACGAATTTTGGCGCGCGCTTTGGAGCTGACGACGAAGTTGAGCCAGGCGGCGTTGGGTCGCGCGCCCGGCGCCGTAATGATCTCTACCGTCTGGCCGCTGGTCAGCGGCTGCGAGAGCGGATAGGGCTGGCGATCGACGCGCGCGCCGACGCAGGCATGGCCGATATCGGTATGCACCGCATAGGCGAAATCGACCGGCGTCGCGCCGGCCGGCAGTTCGACGATGCGGCCTTCCGGCGTAAAGACGTAAATTTCGTCAGGGAAGAGATCGGATTTCACGCTCTCGATAAATTCAAAAGAACTGCCCGCGCTCTGCTGCAGCTCCAGCAGGCTTTGCAGCCAGCGCTGGGCGCGAATCTGCGCGGTAGTGCCGCTTTCGCCCGCCTGTTTATAAGCCCAGTGCGCGGCGACCCCCATTTCTGCCATCTGATCCATATCTTCGGTACGGATCTGCACCTCGACCGGCACGCCGTGCGGACCGATCATCGAGGTATGCAGCGACTGATAGCCGTTGGCTTTGGGGATAGCGATATAATCTTTCATTCGGCCTGGACGCGGTTTGTACAGGCTGTGCATCTGACCGAGCACGCGATAGCAGGTGTCCACGTCCTTCACGATCACGCGGAAAGCGTAGATATCCATGATGGAGTGAAAACGCTGCTCTTTCAGCGTCATTTTGCGGTAGATAGAGTAGAGATGTTTTTCACGGCCGCTGACGCGGCAGGGAATGCCCGCTTCCTGCAGACGCCCGTCGATTTCCGACAGGATCTTCTGAATCATCTCTTTGCGGTTGCCGCGCGCCGCTTTGACGACCTCTTTAATCACGCGATAGCGATTAGGATAGAGCGCCTCGAAGCCCAGCTCTTCCAGCTCGATTTTCAGGTGATGGATACCCAGGCGATGCGCCAGCGGACTGTAGATCTCCAGAGTTTCCAGCGCGATGCGACGACGCTTGTCTGGACGCAGCGAGCCCAGCGTACGCATATTGTGCGTGCGGTCGGCCAGCTTGATGAGAATGACGCGGATATCCTGCACCATCGCCATGATCATCTTGCGGAAGTTCTCAGCCTGCGCCTCTTTCTTGTCGCGGAAGGTCAGCTTATCCAGCTTGGATACGCCTTCCACTAGCTCCGCCACGCTTTTGCCGAACAGCTGCTCCATATCCTGATAGGTTGCCGGCGTGTCTTCGATCACGTCGTGCAGCAGCGCGGCCATGAGCGTTTCATGGTCGAGCTTCATTTCCGCCAGAATGCAGGCGACCGCAACAGGATGGGTAATGTAGGGCTCGCCGCTGGAGCGTGTCTGTCCCTCGTGAGCATCACGTGCGACAAGATACGCTTGCTGGAGGCGCTTGATTTGCTCCTCCGGCAGGTATTTTTCAATCAGCTGATTGAGGCTTTCAAACAGATACAAGGTTGGCCTGCAGGTTGCTGTTAACGACGGCCTTCAGCGATAGCGGTAACGGCTTGTAATTCAGCGGCTTCCTGCTCTTGCTGTTCCTGACGATCGCGCACGTCGAGGATCTGGTTGGTGATCAGGCCTTCTTCGATTTCGCGCAGGGCGATAACGGTGGCTTTATCGTTCTCTTCCGGAACCAGCGGATCTTTGCCGCCTACCTGCATCTGACGTGCACGACGTGCAGCGACCAACACCAGGTCAAAACGGTTACCAATTTTTTCTACTGCGTCCTGAACGGTTACGCGTGCCATAGGTGTGCTACTCCACAGATGAAGAAATGACTGGGCATAATACTGAAACTGTCTTCAGACTGCCAATAGTTTGCTGATTAAAGCATCATGACGCGCCTTCTGGCGCCCCATGCGCAGGCGTTCAGCGCGGATGATGGTCTTCAGATCGGACAGCGCCAGATCGAAATCATCATTGATAATTAAATAGTCGTATTCGGCGTAGTGGCTCATCTCGGAGACCGCCTGAGCCATGCGGCGGGCAATCACCTCTTCGCTATCCTGACCCCGGCCGCGCAGACGGCGGTCGAGCTCGTCTTGCGAAGGCGGCAGCACGAAGATGCTGCGCGCGGCGGGCATTTTCGCACGGATCTGCTGCGCGCCCTGCCAGTCGATATCAAGGAACACATCGACGCCGGTAGAGAGCACCTGCTCGATCGCTTTACGCGACGTGCCGTAATAGTTGTCGAAGACTTTTGCATGCTCGAGGAAGGCGTCTTCCGCGATCATCGCTTCAAATTCATCTTTTGAGACGAAGTAATAGTGTTCGCCATGGGCTTCACCGGGACGCATGCCGCGGGTGGTGTGAGAAACAGACACCTGCGTATCGTACAGCGGTTGTGTCTTCAGTAACGCCTGAATCAGGCTGGATTTACCCGCGCCGCTGGGGGCGGAAACAATAAAAAGCGTGCCTTGAGCCATGGTCTTCTTGAATTGAGTAAAGAGCGGAGTCGATTTCCTGCAAAGTATACACGGCTTAGGGCCGTCACGCAGCGTTTGCGCATGGCGCTGCGCTAAATCTTTTGCGGCACGGCGCGTAAAACGGCCTTTTCCAGCCTGCAAACGCCCCTGTTTTCTGCCTGTTCCCTTCCGTTCTGCTGTTTTGGCTGTCGCCTTGTTGCTTCCGTGCCGTTTCAATAGGCGAAACGTCGAGGAGGCTCATGATGAAAGAGACGCTACGCCTGCTGCTGTGCCTGTTGTTGCTGGCTGCCTATCCGGCACGCGCGCTTTGCCCGGTATGGACGCCTGCGCGCGCCGGAGAGGAGATCGCCCGTCTGCAGCGGCAGCTGGAGCGCTGGGACGAAGCCTACTATCGCGACGGCAAGAGCCTGGTCAGCGATGCGGACTACGATACGCTGCTGCAGCGGCTAAAAAGCTGGCAGCGCTGCTTCGTGCCCACTCGCCCGAGCTATGCTTCTCAGCTGCCCGCCAGCGGCAGGGTCGCGCATCCGGTGGCGCATACCGGCGTAAAAAAAGTGCGCGATAAGCTGGCGCTGGCGTACTGGATGCAGGATCGGCGCGACCTATGGGTGCAGCCCAAAATCGACGGCGTCGCGGTTACGTTGGTCTACGAGGCGGGAAAGCTGGCGGCGTTAATTAGCCGCGGCGATGGCCTGCACGGCGAGTCCTGGTTAGCGAAAGCGCCCTATATTTCCGCCATCCCGCTGAAGATCGAGAGCGATGCGCCGCGGGTGGTGCTGCAGGGCGAACTCTTTCTGAAGATGACCGATCATCGCCAGTCGCGCGACGGCGGCAAAAACGCGCGGGCGCAGGTAGCGGGCGCGCTGATGAGTCAGAGCCTTGGGCCACTGCTGGCCGATATCGGTCTGTTTATCTGGGGATGGCCGGATGGGCCCGCCGCGATGACGGATCGCCTGCGGCAGCTTGCCGGCTGGGGACTGGGTCTGGCGCAAACGTGGAGTCAGTCCGTACGCGACGAGGAAGAGGTGGCGGTCTGGCGCGATCGCTGGTTCAACGCGCCGTTGCCTTTCGCAACGGACGGCGTGGTGGTGCATCAGACGACGCGTCCCGCCGGACAAAGCTGGATGCCTGGCGAAGGTGACTGGGCGGTGGCGTGGAAATTTGAGCCGCCGGACGTCACCAGTGAAGTACGTTCGGTAGATTTTACCACCGGTCGCACCGGCAATATTACCGTGGTGCTTACCCTTCAGCCGGTCGCGCTCGACGACAAAATCGTCCGGCGCGTGAACATCGGCTCGCTGCGGCGCTGGCGGACATGGGACGTTATCGCCGGCGATCAGGTGGCCATTAGCCTGGCGGGACAGGGCATTCCTCGTCTGGAAAGAGTGATATGGCGAGTCGCAAAACGCGACTACCCGCAGCCGCCGGATGCTGAAAGCTTTACGCCGCTCAGCTGCCTGAGCGTGACGCCCGCCTGCCGCCAGCAGCTACTGGCGCGTCTGAGCTGGCTAAGCCAGAAATCGGTGCTGGATATCGCCGGCGTGCAGCGCAGCACCTGGCTGCGGCTGCTGGAGAACCGCGCCATGTCGCATCTTTTCTCCTGGCTGACGCTGACGCCGGATCAAATCGCGCAGAGCTCAGGCATCAGTCCGACGCGCGCGCAGCAGCTCTGGCATAGGTTCAACCTGACGCGTCAGCAGCCGCTGCGCCGCTGGATCGGCGCGCTCGGCATACCGCTGCCGCAGCGCGCGCTAAACGCCTTGCCGGACAGGACCTGGGATGAGGTGCAGCAGCGCGACGTGCAGCAGTGGCAGGCGCTGCCGGGCGTCGGCGCGATCCTGGCACAGCGTATTCACACTATGCTGCAGGACGCGCGCATACAAAAACTGATCGCGTTTCTGCGGCGGCAGGGCATACCGGGTGAGGTCAGTGCTCCGGGTGGGGATAGTTGAAAACAGGCAGGCCAAGCCGGAAGCGCAGCGCCAGCAGGCGCGCCAGAAAACCGAACAACAGGGTAATAATCACCACGGCCTCATGCGCCAGCGAGGTTTTCAGCAGCAGGATATAGATCCAGCCGGAGGCGAAGGCGATACCGGCATAGAGCTCTTTCTGAAACACCAGCGGAATACGATTACAGAACATATCGCGCAGCACACCGCCGAATACGCCGGTAATCACTGCGGCGATGGCGGCAATAATCATCGCATGGCCGCTGTCCAGCGCGACCTGCGCGCCAATAATCGAGAAAACCACCAGGCCCAGCGCATCCAGCACCAGGAATACTTTGCGCAGGTGGGTCATCAGCGGCGCAAGCCAGGTCGTCAGCACGGCGGCGGCGGCAACGATCATGATGTATTCTGGATGCTTCACCCAGCCGAGCGGGTAATGACCCAGTAAAATATCCCGCACCGATCCGCCGCCAATCGCCGTTACCGACGCGATGATAATCACGCCGAACAGATCCATTTTGCGTCGTCCGGCGGCAAGCGCGCCTGTCATGGCTTCCGCCGTAATGCCGATAATATAGAGGACGGTTAATAACATAGCTGGCTCCAGAAGGTGGGCGACAAGGCTACGGGGTGAGTAAAATATCAGCAACTGAGAATTTCTCAGGCGATCGCTTCGCATCAGTTTAACTTATGACGGCCTGCGGAAAAACGCCGACGTAGCGGGAAAGCGAGCGCAGCGCTGCGGCTGCGGGATAAGAAAAACGAATTATCAGTACGGCCAGAGATTAAGCGAAGCGCTATTAAGGCGAGGTTTACGGGGAAAGCGCGAAAAACGCCGCTTAGTCAGTCAGGAACGTCTGGGAAAGAAATAAAAAATATAGCGCGGATAAAAAGAAAAAAGCGTGCTGTCGCCAGCACGCGAATGCATCTTGTCAGATGCCCAGAGCCCACCATACAGACTTGTTTTTATTATGCGATTCTTGCGCGAATGCGACTGTAGTCTTTGAGATTAAAACGATATTCCGGCTGAAAGCTCGAGCGGCCATAATAGCAGTAGATCAGCATGCGAATAGAAGCCATTGCCAGATAACCCCAGATGACGCACAGTACCGACGGCGTCAGCCAGACAGTAAATAACGTTACGCCAAGTCCAACAAGCACAGACAACGTTTCAGTAAAGGCGATGCGAGTATATTGTTTTTCGCGCTGTAAAACGGCGCGGTAATGTTGTCCCTGAGGAATAATAATAAAAATTACAGAGACCATTTCCAGCATAATAGCCAGTTCGGGCTGCTGCAGGTAGTTGCCGATAAGATCGCTGCCGGTAAACAGCACGGCGAAAATAACCAGGCTCAGCAGCATATTGCCCCAGTAAAGCATCGACTGATCGCGTACCGACAGCGTGCCGCTGCGGATCAGTGCGTTGGAAAAGCTGCGGTCAGCCAGCGTATCGATGACCAGCAGCCCGATGATGGCGATCGCCAGCAGGTTCAGCTCGTTAGCCTGCAGTATTTGCGCCAGTAAAGAGAGCTGAAGCACCCCAATGCCGATGATTTTAATCGATGAAAGAATCGACCACTTTGCGCCGGTAAAGCTTCGTTCACGTATCGCCATGATATGCTCGTTAGGTACAGGTACCGAGTAAAATGTGACGTATGAAATAGCAGGCTATTTCACACTAATAATTAATGCCATTCGCCTGCGCGAAGTCCAGACGCAGTACGCCAGGCCTCACCTGTTATTATTGATTCAATGCGATGGATTTCTGAAACGTAAATAATTTCCCCATTATTATTATTATCCCGGCACAGGGCCGTCTTTTCTGTGGTTAACAGAAAAGCGGCCAGGTCCTGGGCAAATCCTTTTATATTTTTATATTCTCCAGCCAGCATCCTACCGGCGATCTCAACAAGTTCTTCTTCTGACAGCAGAGCCGTAGTTGAGCAATCCATTTTTTATTTCCTGGTGTTGTTATTTTTAAGTGTTGCTGTGTGTGGCTAATTTATACCTCGTTTTTTTTAATTCCACACCATCAGAAAAGTCCGATAACGTCGCTGCAGAAATAAATGGATTCACTCTTTGCATGAAAATTTTTTAACTTCCGTTCTAAAGGTTTATTAATCGTTGTGCAGTAAAAAGGGTAAACCGCGGGTATAAAAAATGCGCATCCGCAGAGAATGCATGTATTTCAGGCGTTACAGCGAAACGGCAGCGCTCGCTACCCAGGACTTTTCCCGGATAGCGGGCTTTAATGAAACTGTTGTGAATCGAGAAGAGGGCTTATGAAAAAGGTGAAAGCGCTTATGCGTTTTTACTGAACTTTTTTCACTTTTCTGAGCCGTAAGGCCCAGCCATGACTAAAGATCGGCGGCTTCTTCGCCGGTTTTACTGGGTGAGCAGGCAGTTGAGACGCGCAAGATCGCTTTTTACCCATTCAATATCCTGAGAAAACTTCCCATCAGACATAAGTGGCTGGCGATAAACCACCATCACGACTTCCGCGCCCTGTTCATTGGCGACCACGCGCATCGGCATATAAATCTCTTTACCAAAGCCGTTGTCAATCCAGTGATCCATGACGCCAAAGGGATTATGCGGGGTAAAGCGAAGCTTTACTGAACCTTCAGGCCCGCGAGCGCGCCAGTAACTGCCTTCCTGCTCCAGCGTGCTGCTGCTTAGCCCGGAAGCCCATTTGGCGAAGTATTCCGGCTTCCAGATAGTTTCATACAAATCTAACCAGTTACGCGCAATGGTCTGACTGACAACCTGGGACAACAACATGCTACCTCCGGAACCGGGTTAAAAAGGCATTAAAGCATGTTGGGTGCAGGGGGAGAATCACGCGCAACCAGAAGTGTGGCGCAGACAGGGTTTCATCCGGCAGGCCGGACGGCCTGCCGGGAGCGGTCAGAGGAAACGTCCGCGCGCGTCAATCAGCTGGCACTCAGCGCGACCATCGGCGTAACGCAGCACATAGCTGTCCGACTGCGCCATAACCGCACAGCTGTGATTAGGGTAGATACGCAGCAGGGCGCCGACGCGGGGCGCGCGATCCTGCCAGGCGATAAAGCCATGCTCCTCCGACAGCTTGCTAATTTCATAGCAGGTGCCGCTCTCATCGACGGCGATGCCGAAGCCGCTGGCGCTGGTGCCGTGCGGCCCTTTATCCGAACTCAACATTTTGGAACCGGCATCGATAATAGCGAAATAGCGGTTTACCGCCACCACGCGAGCGATCACGCTCAGCGCCAGCTCATCAACGCGGCTCAGGCCGAGGCGGCAGGCGGTCAGATCGAGCAGGGCGTAGTTTCCCGGACGGATCTCATCGGTTCCGTCGGCTACCGGCGCGGCGAGCGCCGTGGGCGTCGCGCCGACGGAAACGGGGCAGTCGTCGAAACCCGCTGCGCGCAGCTGGCTTTGCACCTGCTGCATCAGCCGCGCCTCTTCCAGAGCGATCTCCGCAATGGCGTTGCGGTTCCCCGCGCCGTAGGCGTGCCCGGCGTGCGAGACCAGACCTGCAAAACGTAGCCGCGCTGCCTGCATTGCCTGCGCCAGCTTTACCGCGTCGTCGCGATGCGGATCGATACCGATACGGTGGAGTCCGACATCTACTTTAATCGCTACCCGAACATCGGCATCAGGCTGCTGGCGCAGCGCCTCGGCGATAGCGGCTACGCCATGCGGCGCATCGACAATCAGCGTCACTTTCGCCTGATGCTGCGCCGCCAGCTTCAGCAGCGGCGCAATGCTGTCGGCGCGAATCACCGGGTAGGCCAGCAGGATGTCGCGCTCGCCGCCGCGTATAAAGACTTCGCCTTCGCCTGGTTTGGATACGGTGATGCCGCAGGCGCCCAGCGAACGCTGGCGGCGGGCGATATAGAGGCTTTTATGCGTTTTGATATGGGGACGAAGCGCGACGCCTGCGCGGCTGGCTTTTTCCTGCATGCTCTGCAGATTGGTTTCCAGCCTGTCGGCGTCGATTTCAATATAGGGCGTCAGGCGATCGTCAGGCAGAGGACGTTGCCAGCGTTGGTTCATATCCATACGAGGTTCCTGCACAAACAGAGAAAACCTCATCATTCAGCAATCTGCTGCGAGATGCCAGCCGCAGAAAGCGAAAACCGCATCATGAACGTCGTCATGATGCGGACAGGGAACAGACTAAACGTAGAGCGAGGCTTCACCCGGCGGGCGGGTTTTGAAGCGGCGGTGCAGCCACAGATACTGCTCCGGCGCGCGCAGAATCTGGCTTTCGATCACCTTGTTCATATAGGCGGCGGCGGCCGCTTCATCGGTGTGCGGGTAGTTTTCCAGCTCGGGATCGATAATCAGCTGATAGCCGTAGTTATCGGGATTACGGATCAGCGAGATGGTCAGCATCGCCGGATTGGCCAGGCGCGACAGAACGAAGGTGCCGTTGGTCGTTGCGGCTTTCTCAACGGCGAACAGCGGAGCAAAGACGCTGCCTTTCGGGCCGTAATCCTGATCCGGCGCAAACCACACCGATTCGCCTTTCTTCAGCGCATGCACCATACCGCGCAGATCGCGTCGATCGATCATCGCCTTGTTGGATCGCATACGGCCTTTGGTCTGCGCCCACTCCATCGCACGGTTATTGTGAGGGCGGTACATCGCCATCATCGGCTGACACAAGCCGCTGATACGGCCGCCCAGCTCCAGCGACATAAAGTGCACGCCGATAACCATTACGCCGCGCTTCTGCTCCATGGCGGACCGCAGATGGTGCATGCCTGACACGTGAAACAGTTTTTTCACCGCGCGATCGGACCAGAACCAGGCGATGCCGGTTTCCACCAGCGCCATGCCCAGCGAAGCGAAGTTGCCCGCAATCATGCGTTCTATGTCGTGTTCGGCAATGCCGGGAAAGCAGAGTTCGATGTTGCGTCGCGTAATGCGTTCCCGACGCTTAAGGAAATGACGAGAGAGCGTGCCGGCGTTGGCGCCGAGACGCATCAGAACAGGATAAGGAAGCTGAACCAGCAGCCACAGGATGCCCAGACCTAACCAGGTTAACCAGTACCGCGGATGCAGCATTGAACGGCAGAAAGCTCCGGTCTTTTTCATAGCGCACCTTTATGTGATGAGTGTATGTATCGCATAAAGAAGCACTTCCCTAAGTTCCCCAGGCGCTACAGCTTGTAGTCATTCGGACCGGCACATTAGCAAAAAGTGCCGCGAAAGAAAGTGAAACTGCGGAATCATATGGAGATGAATGTTTCATTGAACAGGTGATTATCGTAGAGAGGAATAATGTGTCTGATAAAATAACCAACATAAACAAATGGTTAAATAAAAATCGAAGCGGTAGCCTATAGCAGGCGCACTAACATTAAGAGTGGTCTGGAAATGAATGCTTATGTTTATTTACGCAGAATTTACGCTAGCGGACAGAGAAAACGGCGAAAAGCTCGCCCGAAGGCGAGTCTTGCGTTCAGCAGGCGTCGCCTGTCACTCGATGTTCTGAATCTGCTCGCGCATCTGTTCGATTAATACCTTCAGCTCAATCGCCGATGCGGTGACGTCCGCATTGATCGATTTCGACCCCAGCGTGTTCGATTCGCGGTTGAACTCCTGCATCATAAAGTCGAGGCGGCGGCCGACGGCCTCTTTTTTGCCAAGGATGTTATAGGTCTCTTTAACATGCGCTTCCAGGCGATCCAGCTCTTCCGCAACGTCGATGCGCTGCGCCATCATCACCAGCTCCTGCTCGAGACGGTTGTTTTCCAGCTGCACTTCCGCCTCTTCCAGCTTCGCCACCAGACGCTCGCGCTGCCATTTCAGGATCTCAGGCATCTGGGCGCGTACTTTCGCTACTTCCTGCTTCACGCCTTCGAGGCGCTGTTCGATCATACCTTTCAGCGCGGCGCCTTCGCTTTCGCGCGCGACGATGAAGTCATCCAGCGCGCCGTCCAGCGCGCTCAGTAGCTGGGCGTTAATCGCATCGAGATCCTGTTCCTGCGCGGACATGACGCCAGGCCAGCGCAGAATATCCATCGGATTGATGGCGCCTTCGTCGCTCTGCATCTTCACCCAGTTGGCGGCCTGCACCAGCTGCTTCGCCAGGGTTTCATTCAGCATCAGTTCGCCCTGCGCGCCGGGATCGGCGTCGAAACGCAGGTTGCACTCGATTTTGCCGCGCGTCAGGCGCTGACGAATGCGTTCGCGGATAACCGGCTCCAGGCTGCGAAACTGCTCCGGCAGACGGATATAGGTTTCAAGGTAACGCTGGTTAACGGAGCGAAGCTCCCAGGCGGCGCTGCCCCAGGTGCCTTTGGCTTCGCGGCGGGCGTAAGCGGTCATACTGCGGATCATAATCGGCTACTCTTTGTCAGAAATTATGCAGCAAGTATAGCGACACCCGCCGCGCGCTAACAGGCATAAGCGCAGGTGCGGGCGAATAAGGAAACATTTCCGCTTTTGCGGACAGACACTTATGATGGCCGCTAACCGTTTTGATAAGGATACCGCCGATGTTCCGCTCTGTTGCTCTTTCCGTGGCGCTGGCCGCGCTGCTGGCCGGTTGCCAGGCGCCGCGTCCGCTTCCGCCGCCGACCAAACCGATTGCCGTATGCGCCGGCGGCGAAATGATGATGCAGACCACGCTCTGGTTCGGTCTCAGCAAACCGCAGGGCGGAATGGTGAGCCGCAATGACTGGCAGCAGTTCCTTGATAAAGAGGTGACGCCGCGCTTCAAAGCGGGACTCAGCGTCTACGACGCCAACGGCCAGTGGCTGGAGAAAAGCGGCAAGCTGGCGCGTGAGCCGAGCAAGGCGCTGATGCTTATTCACGGCGCGGAGAACGGCGTCAACGACGATATCGAAGCGCTGCGCACGCTTTACAAGCAACGCTTCGGCCAGGAGTCAGTAATGCGCGTCGACGCGCCGGTGTGCGTGGGATTCTGAATAAAAACGGCGGCGGGAAGGCCGCCGTACAGAGATTAGATAAACAGACCGGCGAAGGCGGCCGACAGCAGGCTCACCAGCGTGGAGCCGTAGACCAGCTTCCAGCCGAACCGGGAGACCACATTGCCCTGCTGTTCGTTCAGTCCTTTGATCGCGCCGGCAACGATGCCGATCGAGGCGACGTTGGCGAACGACACCAGGAACACTGAGAGAATGCCCAGCCCGCGCGGCGTCATGCCGGCCGCCACCTTCTGCAACTCAATCATCGCCACGAACTCATTCGCCACCAGCTTGGTCGCCATAATACTGGCGGCCTGCAGGGCGTCGGCGGCAGGAATGCCGATCAGCCAGGCGAACGGATAGAAGAGATAACCGAGGATCTGCTGGAAGCTGTAGCCGAAAAGCGCGCTAAATAGCGCATTGACCGCGGCGATCAGCGCGATAAAACCGATCAGCATCGCCAGAATAATCATCGCGACCTTGAAGCCTGCCAGGATGTACTCGCCGAGCATCTCGAAAAAGCTTTGCTCTTCATGCAGCTTATCGAGCGGGATCGCCGCTTCATCCTGCGCTTTGCCGGGATTGATAATCGAGAGAATAATAAAGGTGCTGAACATATTGAGCAGCAGCGCGGCGACCACATATTTCGGCTCGATCATCGACATATAGGCGCCGACGATAGAGAGCGACACGGTAGACATCGCCGTGGCGGCCATGGTGTAAAGGCGCTTTGGCGGAATATCGCCCAGAATGCCTTTATAGGCGATAAAGTTTTCCGACTGGCCGAGCACCAGCGTGCTGACGGCGTTGAACGACTCGAGCTTGCCCATGCCGTTGACTTTCGACAGCAGCATGCCCACCAGCCGAATCAGCAGCGGCAAAATGCGCCAGTGCTGCAGAATGCCGATTAGCGCCGAGATAAACACGATGGGGCAGAGCACGCCAAGAAAGATAAAGGCCAGCCCTTGCTTGCTCATACTGCCAAACACGAAGTCGGTGCCCTGCGCGGCGAAGGTCAGCAGCTTCTCAAAAAAGCCGCTGAAGGCGCCGACCGCCGCCTGTCCGCTGGCGGAGTGCAGGAAAAACCAGCCCAGCGCGGCTTCCACCACGATCAGCTGCACGATATAACGCAGGCGTATCTGTTTGCGGTCATGACTGACCAGCAGCGCAAGGGCGAAAATCACCGCCAGCGCCAGCAGGAAATGAAGAATTGAGTTCATACTTTTTATTTTCAGTGAGTGAGGAAGGCGCATTTAGCCACAGACCGCGCGGAAATTCATCCGCCGATGCGTCATCCCGTCAGCAAGACAGGCGACGAGGAAGTCCGTATAATGCGCAGCCAATTCATTGCAGCCGGAGATTACCATGCGTCCAGCAGGCCGAAGCGCACAGCAGGTGCGTCCCGTCACCCTGACCCGAAACTACACCAAACATGCCGAGGGCTCAGTATTGGTGGAGTTCGGCGAAACCAAAGTGCTCTGCACTGCTACCGTGGAAGAGAGTGTCCCGCGTTTCCTGAAAGGTCAGGGACAAGGCTGGGTAACCGCCGAATATGGCATGCTGCCGCGCTCTACCCATAGCCGTATGGCGCGTGAAGCGGCCAAAGGCAAACAGGGCGGACGTACGCTGGAAATTCAGCGCCTGATCGCCCGCTCGCTGCGCGCGGCGGTCGATCTCAAAGCGCTGGGCGAATTCACCATCACGCTGGACTGCGACGTGATCCAGGCAGACGGCGGCACGCGCACCGCGTCGATTACCGGTGCCTGCGTAGCGCTGGCCGATGCGCTGAACAAGCTGGTGGCCGACGGCAAGCTGAAGGCGAATCCGATGAAAGGCATGGTGGCGGCGATTTCCGTCGGCATCGTCGAAGGCGAAGCGCGCTGCGATCTGGAGTATGTAGAGGACTCCGCCGCCGAAACCGACATGAACGTGGTGATGCTGGAAGATGGCCGCATGATCGAAGTGCAGGGCACGGCGGAAGGCGAGCCGTTCAGCCATGAGGAGCTGCTGTCGCTGCTCGCGCTGGCGCGCGGTGGCATCGAGGAACTGATTCAGGCGCAGAAAGCGGCGCTGAACAACTGATTTACCAGGCGACCAGAGAGTCGCCTTTTTTTTTGCGAGAGGAGTGAGAGATGAAAGCCTGGCAGCGTCAGTTTATTGAATTCGCCCTGAACAAGCAGGTGCTGAAGTTCGGCGAATTTACCCTGAAGTCTGGCCGTAAAAGCCCCTATTTTTTCAATGCCGGCCTGTTCAACAGCGGTCGCGATCTGGCGCTGCTGGGCCGTTTCTACGCGCAGGCGTTAGTGGACGGCGGCGTCGACTTCGATCTGCTGTTCGGACCCGCCTATAAAGGCATTCCTATCGCCACCACCACCGCCGTGGCGCTGGCCGATCACCATGACCGCGACGTGCCTTACTGCTTTAACCGCAAAGAGGCGAAAGATCATGGCGAAGGCGGCCTGCTGGTAGGCAGCCCGCTGGCGGGCCGCGTCATGCTGGTGGATGACGTCATCACCGCCGGCACGGCGATCCGCGAATCGATGGATATTATCAACGCGCATAACGCCACGCTGGCCGGCGTGCTGATTTCTCTCGATCGACAAGAGCGCGGACGCGGCGATATTTCAGCGATTCAGGAGGTGGAGCGCGACTATAAATGTCAGGTTACCGCCATCATTACCCTGAAGGATCTGATTAACTACCTGGAAGAGAAGCCGGAAATGGCGGACCATCTGGCGAACGTGCGCGCCTATCAGAAAGAGTACGGTATTTAATGTCGATAGCTTCCCTTTCCCGCTCGGGAAAGGGAAGCCAGCCCGGCTGGCGTGCCCGGACTACACCAGCTGCGCGGCCAGCAGCGGCCAGCGGATATCGAAGTCGGCGGTCGGCCGAAAACGAAACTCCGAGCGCACGTAGCGCGACAGGATGCCTTCGCAAAAAGCCAGCAGCTGGCTTGCCAGCAGCGCCTCGTCCGTCTCAAAACCTTCGCCTTCACGCATTCTGCGTTCGCGCATCACCTGACGCAGCTGCACTTCAATACGTTCAAACAGCTGATTGATGCGTCCCTGCAGGCGATCCTGCTCAAACATCAGCGCATGACCGGTCAAAATGCGGGTCAGCCCCGGATTACGCTCACCAAATCCCAGAATCAGCTGCACGATAAGACGCAGGCGCGCCATCGTCTCTTTTTCATCTTTCAGGATCAGATTGATGCGGGTAATCAGACTGTCTTCAATAAATTCAATCAGGCTGTCGAACATGCGCGTTTTGCTGGGAAAGTGGCGATAGAGCGCCGCTTCAGAAACGCCGACGTTAGCCGCCAGCTTGGCGGTGGTAATGCGCTGGCTACCGTCACTGGATTCCAGCATTTGCGCCAACGCCTGCAAAATTTCTTCGCGACGGTTCCGTTTGGCGAGTTTTTTTTCTGCCATGACCTTAAAAACCCCTGAAATTCACCTTAAACAGGCACACCTTCCTGTCAGCCCTAAGCGCGAGGCTTAAGGCTGAGTGGAAATAAACAGATGGTTAAGCAAAAATGGGCGTTACTGACGGCCTGAATGGCCGAAACCGCCTTCCCCACGGGCGCTGGCGTCGAAATCTTCCACCAGGTTGAACTCCGCCTGTACGACCGGCACGAAGACCAGCTGCGCGAGACGATCCCCCGGCTGCAGCGTAAAGCTCTGCTGGCCGCGGTTCCAGACTGATACCATCAGCTGGCCCTGGTAGTCAGAGTCAATCAGGCCCACCAGATTGCCCAGCACGATGCCGTGCTTATGACCCAGGCCGGAACGCGGCAGGATAACCGCCGCCAGGCCGGGATCGCCGATGTGGATCGCCAGGCCGGTCGGCACCAGCGTGGTCATACCGGGCGTGATTTCCAGCGCGCTCTCCAGGCAGGCGCGCAAATCGAGCCCGGCGGAGCCAGAGGTCGCGTAGGTCGGCAGCGGAAACTCCGCGCCCACGCGCGCATCAAGAATCTTTACGTCGATTTTTTTCATCATAAAGGCGGACAATCTCGTCTAATAAATGTTGGCCAAGGAGCGTCTTATCGCTAAGCGGTAAGCGTTTTTCTCCCTCCTGCCAAAAAAGGTGAAGCGCGTTGGTATCGCTGTTAAAGCCCTGTCCGGCTTCCGCTACGTCGTTAGCGCAGATCAGGTCCAGATTTTTTCTTACCCGTTTTTGTCGTGCGTATTCTTCCACATTCTGGGTTTCTGCGGCAAATCCAACCACGTAGGGCCGGTTCTGCGGCAGTGCGGCGACGCCCGCCACGATATCCGGGTTTTTCACCAGCTGGAGCGTGACGGCATCATCTTCGCCGCCCTGCTTTTTCATCTTTTCCGCCGCGATCGTCGCGGCGCGATAGTCCGCAACGGCGGCGCTGGCGATAAAAATGTGCTGTTTCGCCGCGTCAGCCATGACGGCGGCCTCCATCTCCAGCGCGGAGGTCACGTCGATTCGGCGAACCGCCGGCGGCGTCGGCAGGCTTACCGGGCCGCTCACCAGCGTCACGCTGGCGCCACGGCTGGCGGCGGCGGCGGCAATGGCGAAGCCCATCTTGCCGGAGCTATGGTTGCTGATATAGCGCACCGGGTCGAGCGCTTCGCGCGTTGGACCGGCGGTGATCATAATGTTGAGATGTTGCAGATCGTTGACGGGCGACGCCCACTGCGCCGCATGGTCGACAATCGCCAGCGGATCGAGCATGCGGCCAGGGCCCACGTCGCCGCACGCCTGGCTGCCGCTGTCGGGCCCCCAAATCAGCAGGCCGCGCGCCGCAAGCTGCTGCAGGTTATGCTGCGTGACGGCGGCGCGATACATCTGCTGATTCATCGCTGGCACCACAGCCACGGGCGCGGCGGTGGCGAGACAGGCGGTGGTCACCAAATCGTTGGCCATGCCAGCATTCAGACGGGCGATAAGATCGGCCGACGCCGGCGCCAGCACCACTAAATCGGCCCATTTCGCCAGTTCGATATGGCCCATCGCCGCTTCGGCCGCGGGATCGAGCAGGTCTTCGAATACCGGATGGCCGGAAACGGCCTGCAGGCTGAGCGGCGTAATAAAGGCTTTGGCGGCGGGCGTCATCATAACGCGCACCTCGGCGCCGCGATCGCGCAGGCGACGCACCAGCTCGGGCGCTTTATACGCCGCGATGCCGCCGCTCACGCCAAGCAGAATTTTTTTTCCGGCTAATCCCATCATGCTGTAGGCCTCATTTCGCTGGATGCCGCGTCAGACGCGGCCGGGTGGCAGGACTGTATCATAAAGCCGACCCCGCGCCTTTTCACCTCCTGCGTTTGCGAGCCGCCTCGTAAATCCGGCAGAGGTTACTGGTTAAGTATACAGTATTTAATCATGATGTCGTCAACGGCAGGAGGCATTTATGGACAGTATGACACCACGGGAAAAACTGCGTTTGATGGGCGCAGAGGCGTTAAGCGACGTCGAGCTGCTGGCGATCTTTCTGCGCACCGGCACGGTCGGCGCGAATGTCATCACGCTGGCGCAGCAGATGCTGCAGCGATTCGGCTCCCTTTACCACATCATGACCGCGGCGCCGGCGGAGTTCGACGCGATAAAAGGCGTCGGCGCCGCCAAGCTGGCGCAGCTGCACGCCATCGCTGAACTGGCGCGGCGCTTTTTCGCCAGTCAGATGGCGCGGGAAGATGTCATGGCGAACCCGCAGGTCACGCGACACTATCTGCAGAGCGTGCTGGCGCATCAGGAGCGGGAAATCTTTATGGCGCTGTTTCTTGATAATCAGCACCGCGTATTACAGGCGCAGAAGATCTTTATGGGCTCTATCAACAGCGTCGAGGTGCATCCGCGCGAAATCGTGCGCGAGGCGTTGAAGCTTAACGCGGCGGCGATTATTCTCGCGCATAATCATCCTTCCGGCATGGCGGAGCCGAGCCGCGCCGATCGCCATATTACGCATAAGGTCAGCGCGGCCTGCACCCTGCTGAATATACGCCTGCTCGATCATCTGGTGATCGGTCACGGCGAATATGTCTCTTTTGCGGAGCGCGGCTGGCTGTAAAAAGCCAGGGCCGGCAGGTGCAGATGGCGGGTTTTTGCACGATCTTCCGGGATCTTTATCTGTTCGGGACTTGAGCACTTGCGCTGAGCGGCGTATACTACGCCACCTTTGAGAATCTCGGGTTTGGCGTTTGGGCCAGCTTAGCGGGTTCACATGGAACTCGCCTGGCGGGCTATGAGCCTGACGAGGCGGCCAAGACCTAGTTTTTAAAGCTCGAGCTGATTTGATTTTTGGAGAATAGACATGTCACGAGTCTGCCAGGTAACTGGAAAGCGTCCGGTGACCGGTAACAACCGTTCCCACGCAATGAACGCGACGAAACGCCGTTTCCTTCCGAACCTGCACTCACACCGTTTTTGGGTTGAGAGCGAGAAGCGCTTCGTTACTCTTCGTGTATCTGCTAAAGGTATGCGTGTTATTGATAAAAAGGGCATCGATACGGTTCTGGCCGAAATCCGCGCCCGTGGTGAGAAGTACTAAGGAACTGAATCATGGCTAAAGGTATTCGTGAGAAGATCAAGCTGGTTTCCTCTGCTGGTACAGGTCACTTCTATACCACCACGAAGAACAAACGTACTAAACCTGAGAAGCTGGAACTGAAAAAGTTCGATCCGGTTGTACGTCAGCACGTGATCTACAAAGAAGCCAAAATTAAATAATTTTGGTGTTCTGTGAAAAACCCGGCTTCGGCCGGGTTTTTTGTTTTTGCCGCTTTTTGAGGAGAGAACATGCCGGAATTACCCGAGGTCGAAACCAGCCGACGCGGCATAGAACCGCATCTGGTGGGCGAAAAAATTTTACATGCGGTGGTGCGCAATGGTCGCCTGCGCTGGCCGGTGTCGCAGGAGATCCATGCGCTCAGCGACCAGCCTGTGCTGAGCGTGCAGCGCCGCGCCAAATATCTGCTGCTGGAGCTGCCGCATGGCTGGATCATTATCCACCTCGGCATGTCCGGCAGCCTGCGCGTGCTGCCGGAAGAGCAGCCCGCTGCGAAACACGATCATGTCGATTTGGTGATGAGCAACGGCAAAGTGCTGCGCTACACCGATCCGCGCCGCTTCGGCGCCTGGCTGTGGAGCACCGATCCTGAAGGCAGCAACGTGCTGGCGCACCTGGGGCCTGAACCGCTCGGCGACGCCTTTAGCGGCGACTATCTGTATGAGAAGTCGCGCGGCAAGCGTACGGCGGTTAAACAGTGGCTGATGGACAACAAGGTGGTGGTCGGCGTCGGCAATATCTACGCCAGCGAGTCGCTGTTCACGGCAGGGATCCTGCCCGATCGTCCGGCAATGAGCCTGAGCGATGAAGAGGCGCAGCGTCTGGCCGCGACCATTAAAGCGGTATTGCTGCGTTCGATAGAGCAGGGCGGCACCACGCTGCGTGACTTTTTACAGAGCGACGGCAAGCCCGGCTATTTCGCTCAGGAGCTGCAGGTTTACGGCCGCGCCGGCGAACCCTGTCGCGCCTGCGGCACGCCCATCGTCAGCGGCAAGCATGGGCAGCGCAGCACCTTCTGGTGCCCCAACTGCCAGCGTTAATCAGGCCAGCTTCGCCAGCAGCGCCTGCAGCACGTGCGGCGGCAGAAAGGCGCTGACGTCGCCGCCGTGACGCGCCACCTCTTTGACCAGCGAAGAAGAGACGAAAGAGAAGCCTTCGGTCGGCATCAGAAACACGCTCTCCAGCGTCGGCAGCAGATGGCGGTTCATATGGGCGAGCTGCATCTCATACTCGAAGTCGGAAACCGCGCGCAGGCCGCGCACCAGCACGTTGGCCTGCTGCGCCCGGGCGAAGTTCGCCATCAAATCACTAAATCCCGCCACCTCGACGTTCGGCAGATGCGCCACCATGTTTTGCGCCAGTTCGACGCGCTCGTCCAGGCTAAACATCGGCTTCTTGCTCGGGCTGGCGGCGACCGCCAGCACCACCCGATCGAACATCCGCGCGGCGCGCGTCACGATATCGAGATGGCCGAGCGTAACGGGATCGAAGGTTCCGGGATAAATCGCTTTAGTGCTCATAGACGGCCTTTGTCTGCGGCATGATTCAGCGCCCACAGCGCGGAATATTTGTTAAAGGTGTACTGCGCGTTGACCACGGCCAGAATCCAGCCCTGTTTGCCGTCGAGAAAGCCTGCGCGCAGCAAAAGCGTTTTCAGAAAGGCGCCCAGCGTATGGGAAAAAACAGAGAAGAGGCCGCAGCGCTTGCCGCGCTGATGGCGCTCCTGCGCCCAGGCGGCGGCGTAGGCCAGCTGCTTCTGCTGGAAAACGATCAGGTCACGGCAGGTGAGATGTTGCAGGTCGCCCTGCAGCCGCACCACCGGCGCGCCCTGCGTTTCCAGCGACTCGTGCACCAGGTTATCGTTATAGCTCAGCGCGCGCGGATAGAGGCGCATAACGCGATCCGGGTACCAGCCGCTGTGACGCATAAAGCGGCCGAGAAAGAGGTTGCTGCGGTTCAGGCTGTAGACGGTACCGGAAGGCGGCTGCGTCAGTACCGCTTCAATGCTGGCGCGCAGCGTCGGCGTCACGCGCTCGTCGGCATCGATCATCAGAATCATCTCGCCGCTGGCGTAGCGCTGCGCGCGCTGGCGCTGTTTGCCGAATCCGGCCCACGCCTCGGCGTGATAGACTTTAGCGCCAGCCTGGCGCGCAATCTCGGCGGTCTCGTCGCTGCTGCCGGCGTCCAGCAGGATAATCTCGTCCGCCCAGCTGACGGAGGCGAGACAATCGGGCAGTAGTGCCGCTTCGTTTTTGGCGATCATCACTACGGAAAGGCGTTGGCGAGCGGTCATCAGTGGGCCCGCGGCGGTAAATGGGGTTCAAGCAACTGCAGCAAACGCTGCAGCGCGCCCTGATTCTGATGCAGCACTTCGACCGCATGACGGCCGTAATAAAGACGGTAATCCTCATCCTGCAGCAGATTGGTCACCTCTTTCTCCAGCGATATCACGTCGGTGACGGTTATCAGGCCCTGAGCCTGCTGCAGCCTGGCGCAGATATCCTTAAAGTTCCAGATATGGGGGCCCATCAGCACCGGAATGGCGTGGGCGGCAGGCTCCAGCGGATTGTGTCCGCCGCGCTCTACCAGGCTGCCGCCGACGAAAGCGAGGTCGGCGATGCCATAAAGCAGCATCAGCTCGCCCATGGTGTCGCCGATCACCACCTGGGTCGAACCGGAAGGAATTTCGCCGCTGCTGCGCAGAATAAAGCTGAAGTTGCGTTTCTGCGTCAGGTTGCGCGCATCGGTGAAACGTTCCGGATGGCGCGGCACCAGAATTAAAAGCAGATCGGGAAAGGTTTGCAGCAGGCGACGATGGGCGTCCAGCACGATCGCCTCTTCCCCTTCGTGAGTGCTGGTGGCGATCCAGACCGGACGGCGCGGCGCCCACTGACGACGCAGCGTTATCGCTCTGGCGGCCAGTTCGGGCGTTACGGAAATATCGAATTTCAGGCTGCCGGTCACTGCCAGCTGCGAGCGTTTTAGCCCCAGCGCAAGAAAGCGGTCGGCATCTTCCGTATTCTGCGCGGCAATCAGGGTAATGCGCTGCAGCAGGTCGCGCATAAAGCCGCCCAGTTTGCGATAGCCTTTAGCGGAACGCTCCGACAGGCGCGCATTGGCGATGACCAGCGGGATCTGACGCTGATGCAGGATGCGGATAATATTGGGCCACAGCTCGGTTTCCATGATGATCACCAGCCGCGGATTGACCGTGTCGAGAAAACGGTTGATGGCGCCAGGCAGATCGTAAGGCAGATAAACGTGATGCACATCTTTGCCGAACGCCGACTGCGCGCGCTCAGAGCCGGTCGGCGTCATGGTAGTCACGGTAATCGGCAAGGTCGGATAACGATGACGCAGCGCGCGCACCAGAGGAACCGCTGCCAGGGTTTCGCCGACAGAGACCGAATGCAGCACGATACCGTCCGGCTCCACTTTTCCCGTGCAGTAGCCGTAGCGCTCTGCCCAGCGTTTACGGTACGCCGGCGCTTTACGGCCGCGCAGCCAGAGGCGCAGCCAGATGAGCGGCTGGATGAGGTAAAGCAGAACGGTATAGAGGGTTGTCATAGTTATCGTTTCGACAGCCTGGCAGAAAAAATTTCACATAAATCAATCTATGTTACCAGAAAGCCCAGATACGCTCACCACTTTGTCAGTGTCGCAGCAGGACCTGCTGATAAAGGGAAGTCAGCGACTGCGCCAGACGCTGAGGACCGTAAGGCTCGATTCTGCGCCTTGCGGCTTCGCCTAAACGTGAATCAACCGAAAGCGCCGGTATTGACATAATAGCCTGGTTCAACGCTTTGATATCTAACGCATCGCAAACGAAGCCTTCCTGACCAGCGGTAATAAATTCCGCGCCGCCGCAGCCGGTGCTGGTGATCACCGGCAAGCCGCAGGCCATCGCCTCCAGCACGACATTCGGAAAGGGATCGTAGAGCGTCGGCAGCAGCAGCCCGTCGGCGGCGTGATAAAAGGGCTGCACATCCTGCTGCACGCCGACGAACCGCAGCCTGTCGAGGCAGTTGAGCTGATTGGCGAGCTGCTGATAGCGCGACAGCTGCTTGTCCTGACCGACCACGATCAGATAGCGGTCGCTGTTCGCCAGCGCCTCGATCGCCGCCTTTAATCCTTTGCGCTCGAAGCCGGAGCCGACATAGATAAGTACCGTCGCGTTCTCCGGCAGCTGCAGCTGCTGGCGCGTCGCACGGCGGCTCGCCTCGCTGGCGGGCTGAAAGCGCTGTGCGTCGATAGCGTTATGGATCACGTGAATTTTCTCCGCGCTGAGCGAAAAGCAGCGCAGGATGTCGCGCTTCACCATCTCCGAGTTGCAGATAACCGCCTTCAGAGACGCAGCGTTGAACATCTCCGCTTCCGCCCGAAGCACGTAGCGATGATAGGGGCTGAGGGCGGCGCTCATGCGCTGCCACGGCGAGACGATGCGCGCCCGCTGCTCCAGCCAGACGCGATGCACGCCGTCGCCGGCGCGAAAAATATCGCAGCCCGCGATGCGCTCGTGGCTCTGGACGATATCGAACCGCTCTTTTTCCCAGCAGGCGCGTGCCGCGCGTGCAAAGCCGCGCTCGCGCGAGATCCGACCCAGCTTCGGCGGATTGCAGATGTGCAGATGCCAGTCGGGATTCGGCGTGCCCTGCCAGCTGCGCGTGATGATATTGAGATCGAGCTGCTCGCTGCCGAGCGCTTCCAGCGCGCGCGAGATAAAGCGTTCGGCGCCGCCGTCGGGACGATACTTCTGTCGGACGATCGCCAGGCGTAATTTAGTCATGTAAGAAATCCCTTGCAGCCTCGACCACATCGTCGACCGGAATGGCGCTGAGATAGCGCTCGCGGGTGTTGGTATCGATGGCGTCGGGATTGGGCAGCGGGCCGTAATCGCCTGCCCAGATAACGCGATTGTGATCGCCCCATGGCCGCCAGAACTGCAGCTTGGTCGGCCCGAACAGCGCGATGCACGGCGTGTCGAGCGCGGCGGCCATATGCATCGGCGCGGAGTCGACGCCGATAAAGAGTCGGGCGCGATCGATCAGCGCCGCCAGCTGCGGCAGCGTGAGCTGGCCCGCCAGCGTCACCAGATGCGGCGTCGTGCAGAGCGCCTGGATGCGCGCGATCATCGCCATCTCATGCTTGTCGGGCGCGGCGGTCAGCACCACTTTGCGGTTCGCCTGCGCCAGCTGGTCGATGGTCGCGGCGACCTTCTCCTCTTCCCAGCACTTAAAGTTCCAGCGTGAAGTCGGCTGGAAGACGATAAACGCCGAGTCGACGCCCTGTTCAGCCAGCAGCGCATCGACTTTTTGTCCGTCGACGGCGCTGTAGTGCATAGAGGCGCGCGCGCCCTGCGGCGCGATACCGAGCGGCGTCAGCGCCGTCATATTCTGCTCTACCGTATGCAGCTGATTATGGTTGCTGGTCGGCACCAGACAGTTATGGCAGCGCCGCCAGAAGGCGTTGTTGCGCTTATTGAATGCGAAGCCGATACGCAGCGGCGCGCCGCTAACCAGGGTAATCAGCGCGCTGCGCCACTGGTCGGCAATATTGATAACGATATCGTAATGGCTGGCGCGCACGGCGGCGAGCAGGTCGCGCTCGTGGCGCAGTTTGCGCCAGCTTCCTTCCTGCTTCCACTTGCGGTCGATAACGTGCAGCTGGCGAATCGCCGGATGCGCCTCCAGCATCGGCCGCGTCTCTTTGTAGAGCAGCACGTCGATATTGGCCTGCGGGTAGCGCTGGCGCAGCGCGTTGATAACCGGCGTGGTAAGCAGCATATCGCCATGGTGGCGCAGCTTGATTAGCAAAATATTGTGTGGGGTAACGTCTGCGTGAGTCGGGTTTGCCATACACAAATGCTCTTAATTTTCAGTGAGGCGATTGTAGGGCAAACCCTTCAGAGGGGAAACCTGCGGCGGCGGTTATTTGTCTCGCCAGCGCCAGAGGCGACTCAGCCACAGCAGCAGCTGATACCACTGTTTGACGCCGCGCGCGTTGCGCAGCATACGCAGATGCGTCTTGCTGGCGAAAATATCCTGGATAATCGCCTGTTTCGCGGCCGGGTCGGGCTCGCGGCGCACGCAGTGGCAGACGCTCAACGCTTCGTGAGTAATCTGCGCATGAAAAGCCGGATAGATGGTCACGCTCTCTTTGTAGCGCGCGTTGATCTCTTCCAGCATGCGGGCGATCTTCAGGTAGTGGCGCTGATACTCCACGTTGCGCTGGCCGGTACGCTTGCGGTTGCTGATCGAGGCGTCGTGCATGTAGTAGCGATAGAGCACCTGTTCGGTATAGCGCACGCGCCGCGCGTTAAACATAAATTCGGTGGTCCAGGGAATATCCTGATGATGCAAACCGGGTTCGAACCAGAGCTGCTTCTGCTCGATCAGCGACCGGCGGTAGATGCCCAGCCAGACCACATGCAGGTAACGCCGGGTTTTCAGCGCGGTATTCAGCCACGCCGCGCCGTCCAGCACCTGCGTGCTGCGCAGGCGCTCCAGCGGGATCATCGGCCTGGTGCGCTGGTCGCGCTGGAAAAACCATTCGGCGTTGCACTGCGCGGCGTCGAGATCGTCCTGTTCCGCCATCTCTACCAGCGTCTTATACATCTCGGGCCGCATGGTGTCGTCTGAATCGGGGAAGGTGACGTACTTGCCGCGCGCGACGCGCAGTCCGGCATTGCGCGCGCGCGATACGCCGCCGTTTTCCTGATGAATAACCCTGATATGGGGATGCTGCGCCGCCCAGGCGTCGGCGCGCGCGCCGGAATCGTCGGTAGAGCCGTCGTCGACGATAATGATTTCCAGCGAGGTCAGGGTCTGCGCCAGCAGCGACTGCATAAAGGCATCGAACATCTCGCCTGCGTTGTACATGGGAGAGATGATGCTGAGCAAAGGGGAAGAATCAGGCTGTCCTGTCATATTGTTCGTTTGTTTTTCCGTCGCGCCAGCTGCTTGTCCAGCCTGGCGGAAATAAAATCGTGGATATCGTTAAGCTTGCGTGCGTCCAGCTTATAGAGCTGTTCAGCCGGATGATGAAACTGATAGAGCGCCTCAAAGACAAACGAGGAGGGCGCTATGTGATCGGGGCCAATCAACAGCACGTCGCCAAGAGGGCGTTGCTCCTCAACGCTGCACGGCCCGTATATCAGGATCACCGGCACCTGCTGCGCGTCCGCAATATAGACATTCCCGGAGTCCGAGGCGACGTAAAAGTCCATTTCGCCAATAGCGGCCGGCAGGCTCTCCAGCGGAAGCTTACCGATGAGATTTACAATATTCTCTCGCTCGCCGGTTACCTTGAAGAGCTCCTGCATGCGGGTCTGCTCATTGGGGGCGCCAAAGGCGTAAAAAGTGCAGGGTAAATCGTCCAGGCTATCGAACAGCGTTTTCCAGATGGCGGGTGGTATGGTTTTAGCCTGGTTGCCAGCGGTGATGCTAAAGCCGATCCTGGCGCCCTGACCCGAATAAATCTCTTCCGGCAGCTTTTCCGGCTGCCAGAGCGGGCGGGTAGCGTGAGTAGGGTAGCTCTCTTTAGTAAAAGAGCGGTCGGCCAGTTTTAAATAGTTCTCTACCGTTAGCGTGTTTTTTTCATGGCTGACCACGCCGCTGGCGGTCAGGTAAAAAATGTCCTGATAGGCTTTGCGCTTATAGGTGGTTAAAAATTGCTTATTGCTGGCGTTGCAGCAGGCGGCGATAAATAAATTGAGGTTGTTGGGATGCAGCAGATAGATATTGTCGTAACGATTGAGTAGCTGACATATCAGCCTGAACTTCTTTATCAGGCTGCTTTTGTGATCTTCGATATACCAGAGGGTTTCCAGCGTATCGTCGCGCTCCGCCAGCGGCGCAACGCTGCGGCTTAGCAGCGCATCACTTTTTTGCAGATGGGCAAGCAGCGGCGTGATATTCACGAAATCGCCGATTTTTGCTGTCTGAATTACCAGATTTTTACCCGTGCGAGGATGCAGCAGCTTCATCACCCACTTGACCGGCAGAAACAGCAGAAAAAGTATGACGTAATTCAAAATATTTTCCCTTTATCCGGTCACGCCGAAAGGGAGACCTTTTTAGCTCGTAAGCTGCGGAGCGGCAGATAATTCCGTGTGCGACCGCTGCGCAAGCTGTAGATACTGCTCGCAAATAACGGAGAGACTATAAATGCTTAGGTCGAGATGATGCAACTCAGGCGGGTAATGATAGATTTCACGCATTTTCTCCGCCAGCGAGGCGGCGTTCATCTCAGCGAGTCCACGCGCCAAATCGTGCGTCAGGATCGTTGCCGGTCCGCCCGGGCAGCGCGTGCTAACGACCGGCGTCTGGCAGATTAACGCTTCGACCAGCACGTTGCCGAATCCCTCGCTATCGGAGCTGACGACCAGCAGCCGGGCATGGCGTATCCAGGGATAGGGATTCGCCTGGAATCCCTGAAAGATCACCCGCTCTGCAATACCCAGGCTATCCGCCAGGCGGCGCAGCTGCGCCGCGCGTTCAGGGCTGCCCTGGCCAAGCAGCACCAGCGGAGCCTGAATGCCGCTTTGCGCATAGGCCTCAAGCAGCCTGTCGTGGCGTTTGGTTTCGTGGAAGCGGCCAACGTGCAGAATGAAATCGGTACCGGCCAGCGGGCAGGGTTTCGCCGCCAGCTGTTTGATCTGTTCAAAATCGAATGGATTGGCGATCACTTGGGTACGGCTCGGTCGCACGCCGACGTTTTCAATTAAATCTTCCAGCACGTAAGGCGAAACGGCAATCAGCTGGCGATTCTGGTAGACGTGGCGAATTTTTAAGCGTTTCAGCCACAGAGAGAACCCCGACTTACGCGCCAGGTAAGAGGCAGAAAAGACGCCGTGCAGGCAATACCAGGTTTTACGGGGATCCAGCACGCGTGAGTGCTTGACGATACGATCGGTTTTATGGAGGTGTGACAGCGCCAGGTCGAACGCGCCCTCAGCCCTTTGCGCCTGGTTAACGGCCTGATCGAGCAGGCGCGCGCGACGATGCGTTTCGGTGAGTTTACGCCAGGGCAGTTTACAGCGGTCTTTAATCACCTTGTAATCGACGCCTTCGGGAATAGGGTAGTCGCATACGCTACGCAAAGAGAAGAGCGAAACGCGATGTCCCAGCGCCACCAGCCCTTCCGCCAGCGTCAGCACGACTTTCTCAGCGCCTCCGCCAGGCAAGCCATCAATGATCATCAGTATGCGTTTCGACAAAATACCTACCTCAACATGCCAGCCTGTATAGTGTGAAACCTAAGGCTGTCTCGACCTGGCAGCAAAAAGTGTATAAACACTAATCTCGTTATCGCTCAATTTTAAGGGAGTCGCGACAGAAAAGCCTAACCTTGTTTTTCATAACCTTAACTTAACAACACGTAAGAAATTACAGCGTAAATAAGTTTAGTTTAACCAAACATGCTCTGCTTTAAGAGAAGCAAAGGGGCGTGCGGTTAAATTTTTTGCGACTTGTGCTCAGCCTGCGTAACATAACGCTTTAAAGCGACACCTCGTATTACGGATAAGTCATGGAAAAACCAGCATTTTTAATTACGCTCGATACTGAAGGCGATAACCTGTGGCGCAACCGTAGCGGCCAGGTCACGACGCATAACGTCCGTTTTCTGCCGCGTTTTCAGGCGCTCTGCGAGAAATATGGTTTTAAACCGACCTGGCTGACCAATTACGAGATGGCGAGCGATCCCGCCTATGTCGATTTTGCCCGTGATTTTCTGGCGCGCGGACAAGGCGAAGTGGGTATGCACCTGCACGCCTGGCATAGTCCGCCCGCTCACGCGCTGACCGATGATGACTGGCGCTATCAGCCCTACCTTATCGAATATCCTGAGCAGATCCTGCGCGACAAGGTCGCCTTTATGACCGATCTGCTGGAGGAGACGTTTCAGACCAAAATGCGTAGCCATCGCGCAGGACGTTGGGCGTTCAACGAAATCTACGCGCAGGCGCTGGTAGATAACGGCTACCTTGTCGACTGTTCCGTCACGCCGCGCGTTGACTGGCGCGGCTCCGCCGGCGCGCCGCAGGGAAAGGGCGGCACCGATTACAGCCGTTTCCCTGACCATGCCTATTTCCTCAATCTCAACGATATCTCGCAGCCTGGCCAGTCAGGCCTGCTGGAAGTGCCCATGAGCATCCAGTATCGGCACGGGATTTTTGCCAGCCGGTTGAAAAAAGCCTGGGATGGCCTGCGCGGCAAACGGCGGGGGCCTTCGGTAAACTGGCTCCGGCCGGTCGGCGGCAACGTGGCGCAGATGAAGCGGGTGGCAGAGCAGTGCTTAAGCCAGGGCAGCGACTACGTGGAGTTTATGCTGCACTCTTCCGAGTTCATGCCCGACGGCAGCCCGACCTTTAAAAATGAGGCGGATATTGAGCGTTTGTATGAGGATCTGGAGCAGCTGTTTAGCTGGTTGCAGAGCCGCACCCGGGGCTTGACGCTGACCGAGTTTGCCGTGCAGAAAAAGCAGCAGTTACTCCCGGCGGTATAGCGCCGCAGCGGGCTTTTTTTTGCCAATGCGGCGCAGCGACGAGAAAAAGGTGTCCAGACCGGGATAGCGCATCTGCCAGTACTTCTTCGGTCGGCAGTAGCCTCGACACAGCACGGCGGCGGCTTTTAGCGCTTTTCGGGTATCGGCGGAGTAGTAGTAGTAGCCATACAGCGCCTTTGACATGCTTTTTACTTCGCTAAAGCAGTTCAGCATCATGCCCGTCGCCAGCCTTCGAAAATCAGGCTCACTGCGTCTCGCTTTAGCCATTGTTCGTATTTTTTCCAGAGCGAACAGCATGTCGCTTATATCGCTCGGACGAACGTTGCGCGTTATGCCGCGGCGGTTGTCGCGGTAGTAGTAGAGCGTGTTCTCCAGATGGCTAATCCGGCGCGTTTTGAAGTACTGAAAGGGCGTAAAAATAACATCTTCATAGCGACGGCCATCCTCGAAACGCTCATCAGCCAGCAGGGTATGGCGATAGATCCGATTCCACAAATGCCACATCGCGCGTTGAAACAGCGGCTGCAAGCAGGCGAGGCCCTGCGAAGAAAAATCATAGGGCGTTCGCTGCGCCGTTTCGCTCTGCGGCGCGACAGGCGGCGTCTCATCAAAGCGTGCATAGTTGAAATCAATCAGGTCATCGCTGCCTGCAAGCAGCACGGGCTTAATGATCGCATAGTAGTTGCTGCTTACCAGGTCGTCGCCGTCCAGGAAGGTCACAAACTCGCCGTGCGCATGCCGTAATCCCACATTGCGCGTTGTCGCAATGCCCTGATTTTGCTGGCGGATAAAGGTGATGTGGCAGTGAGCGTAGCGCGCCACCAGCGCCGTAACCTGCTGCGTTGAGCCATCGGTCGAGCCATCATCGATAATAACGATCTGCATATCGTCATCAGCCTGGGTCAGCAGCGAGGTCAGACAGGCGGTAATAAACGCCTCGTCATTGTGAAAAGGAACAATGACGCTCAGCAAATAGCGCTGTTCTGCCATTAACGCCGATCCTCGGATAGATAAGGCTGTTTCACAATCATGACGCTAAAGATAATTGCCAGACAATAAAGCAGCGTCCCTTCCGTACTAAAGAAAATAACGTCGCTCAGGCCATAAATGATGAGCGAGATCCCGACAGAGAGTAACGCCGGGTTGCGCAGCGGCCTGAAGGCGCTGTAAATCAGGCTCAGGTAGAGGCCGATAAGCGACACAATGCCGAACAGACCCTTAATTGAAAAGTTTTCCAGCACTTCATTATGCATATGCACGGTGAGGTAGATTTGCGCGCCGTACAGGCTGGGGTTTTGTTTGATAAGGGCTTCCGCTTTCTCGCCGCGCTCCTCAGCCGATTGCCCTGCCAGAGCGGTGGCGCCGGTTTTCATGGCGACGGTCTGCATGCTAAGACGGGAGATAATCGAATTCTCTCCCTGCGTCTCGTGCATCATCGCAATGTTATCTTTGAGATCCTGAATTCGTGCCTGAATTTTGCTCTGAAATACCAGCGCGCTAATCACCAGCAATACCGGCAGGGCGGTAAAGAGAATAATTTTATGCTTACGCTGTATGACATCTTTGGTGAACAGCACCTGGATCAGCACCAGAATGGGATAGGCCAGCATAGCCGCGCGCGTTCCGGTCAGAATGATGGTGGTATAGGTCACCATAAACAGCAGGGCAAACAGCCAGATTTTATGCCGCGTTCTGAATAACAGCGCGGATTTAATAAAAATCAGGTTCACCGCTGTAAGGATATAGGCGGCGATGGTGGCGCGATCGTAATTAAGCTCTACGCGGCCGATCTCGAGATGGATACCCTGATACAGCGCATAGGCGTTTACCGCGAGTCCTGTAATCATGGCGGCAACCAGCGCGCTTCGCTGGCGAATGCGCTGGTCATTCAGCGTAACCAGCAGCAGAAACGAGGCTGCAATTTGCAGCCTGCCGGTTGACTGATACTGGCGGTAGAGCGTGATGTAATCGCCCGGCTGTTTATAGATCGTCGTCCAGAGAATGCTCACCAGGCCGACCAGAAAAAGGGCGATGGGCAACACCAGATGCTTTTTATCTTGCAGATAATATCTGGCGTGAATGATAAAACCCGCTAGCGCCAGATAGCTGGTGATGTAAAAAACGTTTCTGCCGAATGATCCGCCAAAGGGCGCGGTCAAAAAGGCGAGCGCGCAGCCGGCGAAAATGAGCAGGCTAAAATAGAGATGCGGCGTATCCTGTCGAAATAGAGTCAGCTTAATGTTCATCGTTACTACCCGTTATAGCGCTCAACGCGCCGTTGAATTCAGTCCTGAAAACGGCGTAATCAAAATGCTCTTTTGTCCACTGCTTCGCCTGTTGGCTAAAACGCTGATAGGTTTGCTGATCAAATAAGGTTTCTACCGCATCCGCACAGGCGACATGAGAAAGCAGCAGCGGCCGGGTCATGATATTTCGCACGGGATCGTAGACGTCGTAAGGAAAATCGACGCGTATTCCCGTCAGCTTTTCATGCTCTTCAATAGAGACGGAAGGAGTAAGGCCGATGCCGCATACGCCGTTTTTTATTACTTCAGGCTGCCCATCTACCAGAGGATAAATAACCGGCACGCCGAAATAGAGAGACTCCATGCAGGAGAGACCAAAGGGCTCCGTTACCGGCGTGCTCATATAGATATCGATGCGGTTGAAAAAGGGCGCAATATCCTGCTGGAAGCCGCTAAAGATGACCTTATCCTCAATGCCCAGCCTGCTGGCCAGCGCGATAAAAGCGTCACGATCGGGCCCTTTGCCGGCGATCTCAAGCGTTACGTCATGGCCGCGACGCAGCAACTCTTTTAGCGTCAACAGCGTAACGCTTATGCCTTTCAGGCTGACCTGACGCGAGGCGGTGCCGATTTTGATCGGCGACGTGAGCGCGCGCGGTTCCTGGCGTATGCCGGGCGGCGTCATGATGCGGTTAATAACCACATAATGGGGGCAGGGCAGGTTGAAACGATGCTTCATCACTTGAGAAGAGGCTGACGAGGCGGAGATGACGCCATCTAACATGCGCATAAAGCTCAGGGTCTTATGATTCTCTGGATAGCGCCAGGAACAGCCATGATCGTAATAGACCAGCTTCGCGCGTTTCGGCCTTGCCGTCAGCCGCGGCACCAGGTCCCAGACGACGATCACCTGCGCATCGCTGGCTTCAGCCCGCTTCTGCAGCAGGTACTTCCTGAGAAACTGAGGCGCTTTTAGCGTAAGGCCATTAACTAACCGGTTGGCGAAAACGATCTTTTGCTGCGGCATCTGGCGTCGGATATCTTCGTCAATCTCATTACTGATGCAGATAACGTCATCTTTGCCATCAGAAAAGTCGTTGATATATTGAAGAAAAAGACGCTCGACGCCGCCCATCTTGCCGAGATTGATAATGTGGAGCTTTTTCATCCCAAAAACGTCTCCAGCCTTTCGGCGACCGCTTGCGCACTGATCTCTGACATGCTGTTGCCCTGAGGTGGGCAGAGAGCCTGCTGATTCTGCCCATATCCCCCAATCAGCCCCGGATCCGTCGGCCCGTAGAGCGTAATGTTAGGGCGATCGAGCGCCGCGGTAAGATGGCTTAGCCCGGTATCTACCGACACCACCGCCTTCGCCCCCGCCAGCTCGCGCGCTATCGCTTCCAGCGTCAGCTTCGGCAGCACCTCGACATAGTCGAAGCCTTCCGCCAGGCGCTGGGCGCGCTGATGCTCGTGCTCGGCGCCCCACGGCAGCTTGATACGCAGTCCCGAGGGCTGGAGCAGGCCGATCAGCTCGCGCCAGTGGCTTTCCGGCCAGTGCTTGTTGTCGCGCGTCGTGGCGTGAAGAAACACCAGATAGGGGGCAATATCCTGCGGCACGTCGCGCAGAAAGTGCGCGGCGATGGCGTAGTCGCCCTGGGTTTGCGGCTTCTCGTAGCCAAGGCTCTTCGCGAATAGCTCGCGCGTGCGCTCTACCGCATGCTGCTTTTTATCAATCTCATGGCGTTGGTCGTACCACCAGCTAGCGAAGGGTTCGCGCGCGCTGCGGCTGTCCTGGCCATGCTTGACGCCTCTGGCGAGACGGGTCACCAGCGCAGCGCTTTTGATCAGCCCCTGCGCGTCGATCACCACATCATACTGGCGCGACTGCAAATCGCGCTTGAAGCGCACCCGCTCTTCGCGCTGCTGACTGCCGAACCAGTGTTTGCGCCAGCGGCGAATGGCGACCGGCAGGACTTTGTCCACCGCCGGATGCCAGGAGGGGATCTGGGCGAAATTCTCTTCCACCACCCAGTCGAAGCGAATGCCAGGGATCGCCTGCATGGCGTCGGTTAACGCGGGAAGGGTATGAAGCACATCGCCCATCGACGACGTTTTGACGATCAGGACGTGCATGCCGTCTCCTGCGGATGAGCCAGCAGTTCGCTCAGTTCCTGATAAACGCGCTGCGGCGGGATGTCGATCAGGCTCTGATGATAGCCCTGCACGGCATCGCCTTTGCGAACCTTATGGTAGCCGGTAATCAGGCGAATAATGCGCACCTGCTTTGAAAGCGGCGGCGTGAAATCGGGGCTGCTTGGGCCGTACAGCGCCACCAGCGGCCGGTTGAGCGCGGCGGCAATATGCATCAGTCCCGAATCGTTGCTGACCACGGCGTTACAGCGCGCAATCAGGATAACCGCCTGCTCAAGCTGCGTCTCGCCCGCCAGGTTACGGCAGTAGTGGCGCGCCTCGGCGGGCAGCGCCGCGATAATCTCTTCGCCGCACTCGCGATCTTTTGCCGAGCCGAACAGCACGACCTGATTGCCTTCGGCAATCAGCTGCTGTGCCAGCGCGGCATAGTGATAGTGCGGCCAGCGCTTCGCTGGACCAAACTCCGCGCCCGGGCAAAAACCGATCAGCGGCCGCTCCGCCGAGATCTGAAACTGGGCGGAGGTTTCGATTTTTTCCTGGTCGTCTACCTGAAGCTGGGGCCAGAGCAGCGGCTGCGGCAGCTGCTGCGCCGAAGCGACCGGCACGTCACAGGCGAGCGCGATATAGCGCTCCACCATCAGCGGAAACGCCGTCTTGTCCAGCACGCGCATATCGTTCAGAAGGCCGTAGCGCATCTCGCCGCGCCAGCCGATGCGACGTTTAATCCCGGCGAAAAAAGGCACCAGTGCGGATTTAAAGGAGTTCGGCAGCACATAGGCGCGATCGTAGCCGCTGGCGCGCAGCGATTTGCCGATGCGCCGACGCTCGCCGAGCGCCAGCGCGCCGTGTCCAAGCGGCATCGCCAGCGCCTGACTCACTTCCGGCATGCGTGACAGTAACGGACGGCACCAGGCTGGCGCCATCACATCAATCACGGCGTCCGGATGTTGGGCCTTGAGGGAGCGATAGAGGCTTTGCGACATCATCATATCGCCGACCCACGATGGGCCAATAACCAGAATTTTCATCGCGGGTACGCGTTCCTTATGCGCTGCGGTTCAGCCAGGCCATATACTCGGCCACGCCCTGCGCGACGGTTTTGAACGGCTTGTCATATCCGGCCGCGCGCAGACTGGTGAGGTCTGCCTGAGTATAGGCCTGATAGCGGCCTTTGAGTTTTTCCGGGAAGGGAATGTACTCAATTTGCCCTTTCTGATGGAATTTCAGCACCGCGTCCGCCACTTCCTGGAACGATTCGGCGCGACCGGTGCCGCAGTTATAGATACCGGAAATCTTGTTTTCCCAGCACCACAGATTTACCGCGACCACGTCGTCAACGTGGATAAAGTCGCGCTGGAAGCCTTCGCTGCCTTCAAACAGCTTAGGGTTTTCGCCGTTAGCGATCTGGGTGTTGAGATGAAACGCCACGCTCGCCATGCTGCCTTTGTGGCCTTCGCGCGGGCCGTAAACGTTGAAGTAGCGGAAGCCGCACACCGGCGAGTCCGCTTCCGGCAGGATCTGGCGCACATAGTGATCGAACAGCATTTTAGAGTAGCCGTAAACGTTCAGCGGCTGCTCATACTCGCGCTTCTCGATAAAGTTGTCGTTGCGGCCGCCGTAGGTGGCAGCGGAGGAAGCGTAAAGGAAAGGAATTTCGCGCTCGAGGCAGTAGTGCAGCAGATCTTTCGAGTACTGATAGTTATTGTCCATCATGTACTTGCCGTCCCACTCCGTGGTCGCGGAGCAGGCGCCTTCATGGAATACCGCCTCGATCGGACCGAAATCCTCGCCCGCTGCGATATAGGTCAGAAACTCCTCTTTATCCATGTAGTCGCTGATATCCAGATCGGCCAGATTGACGAACTTGGTGCCGTCTTTCAGGTTGTCGACGACCAGAATATCGCTGATGCCGCGATCGTTGAGCGCCTTGACGATATTGCTGCCAATCATTCCTGCGCCGCCAGTGACGATAATCATGTGCTCTACCTTTAAACGTTGGGGCATGAAACAGGCGGTTTCACGCGCTAATGTCTCACATCATAACATTTCATCACGGAGCAGACAGCCAGATGACTCCGACACGCCGCTGCCTGCACGCTCTCTGACGTGAACTATGCTGCAAAATTAACATTCTCCTGGTGGATTTATCGTTAGCACCCTTCTTCTTCAGTAAGATGTGCCGAATTTATGCCATCTGAGGAGAACAATGATGACAGCGCAATTTTATCAGCAGATCCGCCAGCAGCTGGATACGGCACACCGGGAAGGGTTGTTTAAGCAGGAGCGCATTATTACCTCCGCGCAGCAAACCGATATTGAGGTGGGCGAGCAGCAGGTCATTAACTTCTGCGCCAACAATTACTTAGGCCTGGCAAACCATCCGGCGCTGATTCAGGCGGCGAAAGAGGGCATGGAAACGCACGGTTTCGGCATGGCATCGGTGCGCTTTATCTGCGGCACGCAGGACACGCATAAGCAGCTGGAGAAAAAGCTGGCGGCGTTTCTCGGCATGGAGGATGCCATTCTCTATTCCTCCTGCTTCGACGCCAACGGCGGCCTGTTTGAAACGCTGCTCGACGCGGAAGACGCGATTATTTCCGACGCGCTCAATCACGCTTCGATTATCGACGGCGTACGGCTCTGCAAGGCGCAGCGCTATCGCTACGCCAATAACGATATGCAGGCGCTGCGCGCCTGTCTGGTTGAGGCGCGGGAGAAAGGCGCGCGCCATATTCTTATCGCCACCGACGGCGTCTTCTCTATGGACGGGGTGATCGCCAACCTGCGCGGCATCTGCGATCTCGCCGACGAGTTCAATGCGCTGGTGATGGTAGATGACTCCCATGCGGTGGGCTTTGTCGGCGCGGCCGGTCGCGGCACGCATGAATATTGCGACGTCATGGATCGCGTCGACATTATTACCGGCACGCTGGGCAAGGCGCTGGGCGGCGCTTCCGGTGGCTATACCGCCGCTCGCGCCGAGGTCGTCGAATGGCTGCGCCAGCGCTCGCGTCCCTATCTCTTCTCTAATTCGCTGGCGCCGGCAATCGTTGCCGCTTCCATCCGCGTGCTTGATCTGTTGAGCGAGGGCGACGGTCTGCGACAGCGCCTGTGGGACAACGCCCGCTTCTTCCGCGAAAAGATGACGGCGGCCGGTTTTACCCTGGCGGGCGCCGATCACGCCATTATTCCCGTCATGCTGGGTGAAGCGAGCGTGGCGCAGGAGTTCGCCCGTTTGCTGCAGCAGGAAGGCATTTACGTCACCGGCTTTTTCTATCCGGTGGTGCCGCGCGGCCAGGCGCGTATCCGCACGCAGATTTCGGCGGCGCATACCCAGCAGCAACTGGAGCGCGCGGTCGAGGCCTTTACCCGTATTGGACAACAGCTTGGCGTAATCGCCTGAGGAGCTCTGTATGAAAGCGTTAGCCAAACTTCACGCCCAGGAAGGCATCTGGATGGTGACCGATGCGCCGATCCCGGAGCCGGGCCATAACGATTTGCTGATCAAGATCCGTAAAACCGCCATCTGCGGCACCGATATCCATATCTACAACTGGGATGACTGGTCGCGCAAAACCATTCCGGTGCCGATGATCGTCGGACATGAGTATGTCGGCGAAGTTGTCGCTATCGGCCAGGAAGTACGTGGCTTCAGCATCGGCGATCGCGTTTCCGGCGAAGGGCATATTACCTGCGGACACTGCCGCAACTGTCGCGCCGGCCGCACCCATCTGTGCCGCAATACCATTGGCGTTGGCGTCAACCGACAGGGCTGCTTTGCCGAGTATCTGGTGATCCCCGCCTTCAACGCCTTCCGCATTCCCGACAATATTTCCGACGAGCTGGCCGCGATTTTCGATCCCTTCGGCAATGCGGTGCATACCGCGCTGTCGTTCGATCTGGTGGGCGAAGATGTGCTGATCTCCGGCGCCGGCCCTATCGGCATTATGGCGGCGGCAGTGTGTAAACATGTCGGCGCGCGCAATGTGGTGATCACCGACATCAACGACTATCGCCTTGAGCTGGCGCGCAGCATGGGCGTGACGCGCGCGGTCAACGTGGCGCATGAAGATCTGCGCGCGGTGATGCGCGAGCTGGGCATGACGGAAGGGTTCGACGTGGGGCTGGAGATGTCCGGCGCGCCGCCGGCGTTTCGTACCCTGCTGGAGGTGATGAACCACGGCGGGCGTATTGCGCTGCTGGGTATTCCGCCGGGCGAGATGGCGATCGACTGGAATCAGGTGATCTTCAAAGGGCTGTTTATTAAGGGCATCTACGGCCGCGAGATGTTTGAAACCTGGTACAAGATGGCGGCGCTGATTCAGTCAGGGCTCGATCTGACGCCCATCATCACGCACCGCTACGCTATCGATGACTTCCAGCAGGGCTTTGATGAGATGCGCTCTGGACGTTCAGGGAAAGTGGTGCTGAGCTGGGATTAAAAAAAGCCGCGTCGGCGGCTTTGGTTTATTGCTGCTGCTTCTCCGCATCCGTCAGGTAGCGCACCTTGCGGGTGTAGTCCTGACCTTTAAAGGTCAGCGGCTGGCGAGGATCGGCCAGATATTTTTGCCATTCGGAAAGCGGGAAGCCGCCGTGTGCGCCGACCACCTCTGGCGGTATGACGCCCGGCTTGCCGCCGATGCGCTTGGATACCGGCCAGTTCGCCCACTCGCCCAGATTGACGGTGCGCAGGTCGAGCAGATCCAGCAGGCACGCCAGCGGCAGCTGATCGGTCGGCGGCTGGCTGTCGTTCATTAATTTCCAGGTGTCGTCGAACAGCGTCAGCCAGAGCGGGCAGACGCGCTGCCAGGTCTGGCGCGTGGCCGCCAGATAGGCGCCGTTAACGTGATCTTCGAGGTAGGGACGCACGCTGAGCTGATAGTAGGCGGGAATCGTCTCCTGCGCCGCGCCGGCCAGTTTGGCAATCATCTTGCCCTGGCGAAAGCTGGAGTAAAAATGGCCGTCTTTCATGTGAATGTCAGGCATTTTAAGCAGGTTGAGATCGGAATCGATCATCAGGATCCCTTCGCCCTGCGCATGCAGCGGCGCCTGCATTTTTATCAGCCGGCTGCGATAAATTTGCTTGTAGGGATAGGCCTCTTCGCGATGCGGCACCTCCAGCGTCACAATGCGGGTTTTACGCGTCAGCTCGCCAAATGCGGCGGCGGGCTGGTCGCTAACGATAACGATCTCTTGCGCCGCCGTGGCAAAGCGCTCGGCAAACAGCGCGCTGAGCTTCGCTTCCTCAACGTAATCCTCCCCGGTACAGGGAATGACGATAGAGGTCACGGGGATGGTGCCCTGCACGTCGGACTGCGCGTAAGGCAGATTATGGCGTGCGCGCACGCGGCGAAAACGGGGATTGAGAAAGTTAAGCATGCTTCTTCCTTGTGACGCTTTTTAGAATGGTTTCCACGCCGTTTACATAGTTTTCAATGGCGTACTGCGATCGAACGCGCGCCGACGCGGCATGAGTTAATCGTTGACGTAAGGCCTCGTCCTGCCAGAGCGTGACGAGGTGCTGAGCTAACTGCGCCACGTCGCCATATTCGAACAGCAGGCCGGTGTCGTCAGGGCTGATTAGCTCCTCTGTGCCGACCACGCGTGAGCCTATCACCGCCGTATTGACCAGCATCGCTTCCAGCACCACGCGCGGCAGACCCTCGCTGCGGGAAGCCAGAATAAAGACGTCGAAAGCGGCGAGATAATCCAGCGCGTTATTCTGAAAGCCGGTAAAGATGACCCGATCGAGCATCGCCTCTCTGGCGGCCTGCTGGCGCAGCGCAGCAGCTTCAGGTCCATCGCCGACCACGATCATTTTCCAGTTTGCTTCGGGACAGGCCTGTTTGAAATGGCTCAGCGCCTGCAGAACATGGTGGTTCGACTTACGTAGGATCAGCGAGCCGATGGTGCCGAAAATAAAGGTCTCTGCCGGCAGGTTTAAGCGCTGGCGCACCTCTTTGCGGTCAGGCAACGGCTGGTGGATATCAATGGCGTTGGAAACGGTAAAACAGCGCGACGCCTCAACGCCGCCGTCACGTAAGGTCTGATTCACGCCGTGGGAAACGGCGATAACGGCATCGCACCCATCATTCACCATTTTCGCCAGGCGGGCATTCATCAGCGGCTCAATGCGACAGTGCTGTACCACGGCAATATCAAGATCCTGTGCGGCGAGGTAGCCTTCAACATTGGTGCTGGGCTGATTATTCATATAGAGCGTATCGTAGCGGCCTTGCTGCAGCAGCGCGCGCAGCTTGCGGGCATTTGGCCGGACGCGCCAGCGCGCGTCGATAGCGTCGACCGCCTCTTTTTTCAGGCGGCGATTGAAGAAAAGCAGGGCGCGTGCCGCTTCCTTAGCGAGCTTCGCCCAGCGGGGCTGCTTTCTCTGAGGAATAAAAACGACCGGTATAGCGATGGCGTTTAGCACCGACTCGATGGTTTCACCGTTGCCGCGCGCATAATTGTGGTAAAAGCAGCAGGTGATATCGAAAGCGTCGCGGTCGATGCGCTTAAGCAGCTCCAGCATGCTGTTGGTGCCGCCGCCCCATTCTCTGCCGTTATCCAGCAGCATAATCTTTTGTTTCGCCGTCCTCATCCTGACAGAAATCCTTATAACCGGTCTGCGTCGCTCGCACCGGATTATAGTGATTTCTGATCAGAAAAGAATGTTAAGGCTGAAACACCGCGTGAAATAGCGTGTTAAAAAAGCTGTTTCAGTCCTGTTACCACTACGCTCTGGCTCGCACTCTCCCACACCGCATCAAGCGCCCTGGTCGCCGGAACCGGCTGCGGCTGCACTTTACAAATGCCCGGCGGCTGGAAGCCCGGTTTATGCGGACGCGGCGGCTGCTGCGGTTTCGCTGGCGACGTCGTGCCGCGCAGCGGTTCGTTCAGCAGCTGGCTTGGGCGCACCAGCGTAATATCCGCAGGCAGCGTCGGCAGCATCTGCTGCAGCACGCGCACCGTATTGGGATGCGGATGGCCGATAGCGATGGCATAGCCGTCGCGCTGCGCCAGCTTCACGGCGCGCGTAAACTGCTGGCGAATCGCGTTGATATCCTGGCTGTCGTCCAGAAAGACGCGGCGCTTCAGCACCTTCACGTGCGTGCCTTGCGCGGCGGGCACCGACTGGCTGTTGCCAATGGTCATGCTGTCGAGAAAGTAAAAATTGTACTGATTAAGTGCCTGCATCATCTTTACCATGCCGGGCAGGCTGGAGGTCATTTTGCTGCCCATATGGTTGTTCAGACCGACGGCGTAAGGCACGCTATTGACCGCGCTGCGCAGGATGCGCGCGATCTCTTCGCTGCTCATCTCCGGCGTCAAGGTATCCTTCTCCAGCGGCTGTTTGCTGAGCGGCGCCATAGGGAGATGGATCAGCACCTCATGGCCGCTTTGATGCGCTTTCGTTGCCATCTGGCGCGCGCCTGGCGCATCAGGCAGCACCGCGACGGAGATCGCGGCGGGCATCTGCAGCACTTTGTTTTCTTCAGAAGGGCGATAGCCGAAGTCGTCAATAACGATGGCGAGTTTGCCGGCATGGGCGGCGCAGCTTAACAGCAGTCCGCCGATAGCGGCGGCGAGATGGCGACGTTGAAAAAACACTTATCTTCCTAACCACGGGAGTGGATTGACGGCCTGTCCCTGACGTCGGATTTCAAAATAGAGCGACGGCGTACCGCGTCCGCCGCTGGTGCCCACCAGGGCGATAGGCTGTCCTGCCTTCACCTGGGCGCCAACGCTGACCAGCGCGCTCTGGTTATAGCCGTAGAGACTCATATCTCCTTTGCCGTGCTCAAGCACCACGACGAGCCCGTAACCCTGCAGCCAGTCGGCCATCAGCACGCGCCCGTCGGCAATCGCTTTGACTTCGGCGCCTTCCGGCGCATCGATCACCAGCCCTTTCCAGCGCAGTTCGCCCTGAAGCTGTTCGCCGAAGCGATGTTCGATACGACCGCGCACCGGCCACAGCGCCTGGCCGCCTGCGCGGCCCAGACCGCCGGTTCGCGCCACCAGTTCGCGCTCGCTCTGGGTAGGCTGGTAGGTCGAGCCTTTGGCTTTCGCCTGCGCCTGACGCTGGCGCACTTTTTCCGCTTCCCGCGCCTCACGCGCCGCGCGCTCGCGCGCCTCGCGTTCGGCCCGGGCGATTTTGTCCTGCAGGCGGCTTTCGTTCTGCCGCATCTCCACCAGATCGGCCTGGTCTTTTTCCAGCGCGTTCTCCAGTTCGCTCAGCGTTTTCTTGCGCGCCGCGCTCGCCTGCTGCAGCTTCTCCTGCTGGCCTTGCTGCTGGGTCAGCAGCGTTTTTTGCTGCTGCTGTTTCTGCTCCAGCGACGCTTTTTGCTCACCCAGCGTCTGACGCGTTTTTTGCAGCGCGTCGATGCTCTGCTGGCGCGCGTCGTTGAGGTAGCCGAAGTAGGCGAGAATACGTTCGCTGCGCTGGCTCTCTTCGCCGCCCAGCAGGAGCTGCACGCCGTTATGCTTGCCCTGACGGAAAGCCGCATCCAGCTGCTGGGCCAGCAGGGTTTCCTGCTGCGCCTGCTGCTTTTCAAGCCGCGCGATCGAGGCGGTGAGCTGGCTGACTTCGCGGCTGAGCGCGTTCAGGCTGTTGCGGGTATCGCGCAGCTGACGGCTGGCCTGCGCAATGATCTTTTCCTGGCTCTGCAGCTGATCGAGCAGCTTGCTGCGCGCAAGCTTCTGCGCCTTAACGCTTTTCTCTTTTTCGGCGATATTTTGCTGAATGGATTTCAGCTGCGATTTGCTGTCGTCGGCGCTGTGCGCGGCGGCAGGCAATAACAGAACGCCCGCGCAGAGCAGGCTGAAGGAGAGAGTGGACAGGTGTGCAGGCAACGGGCGTTTCTTTCCGCTGTGACGAGTCCTTGTGGCTAAAACAGTCGCTTTTCCCTTCATAGGCCAGTGATTATTCCACGATGAACAGCCGCTTACCAGCGCAACGCCGCGGGATTTCCTTTTCCAAAGATGTCGGTATTAATCCTGATGCCAAATAAGGGTTGCGTCATTTTTGCCATACGGCAATTTTTTTTAGAAAATGACGCACAAATCGTAACTCTGGCCGCTTAGCGTCTGTACATGAGAAGTGGCGCAGGTATACTCAGAACCCTTGTTTTTAGCTTAATTAGCCCGGTCTGGAGTCTTTACCCCTCATGCAAGAAATTATGCAGTTTGCAAGCAATCACACCATCCTCAGTCTGGCATGGGTCGTTTTACTGGTTTTGGTGATTGTGACCACCTTTAAAGGGATGTTTTCTAAGGTGAAAGTTATCAGCCGCGGCGAAGCGACCCGCCTGATTAACAAAGAAGAGGCGGTAGTAGTGGACGTGCGGTCGCGTGACGATTACCGCAGAGGACATATTTCGGGCGCGCTGAACGTTGCGGCGGCGGACATCAAAAAAGGCAGCTTCGGCGAGCTGGAAAAGCATAAAGCTCAGCCCATAATTGTGGTGTGCGCCACCGGCCAGAGCGCGAGCGAGCCGGCTGAAAAACTGAGCGCCGCCGGCTTTAGCCAGGTGACCGTTCTGAAAGACGGCATCAGCGGCTGGAGCGGAGACAACCTTCCGCTGGTGCGCGGAAAATAACATCTACCGAGGTACGTAACATGGCTAATGTTGAGATTTACACCAAGGCGACCTGTCCTTTCTGCCACCGGGCGAAGGCGCTGTTGAGTCAAAAAGGTGTGTCGTTTCAGGAGATCCCTATCGACGGGAACGCCGCGAAACGCGAAGAGATGATCAAACGCAGCGGCCGCACCACCGTGCCTCAGATTTTCATTGACGCGCAGCACATCGGCGGCTGCGACGACCTTTACGCGCTGGACAGTCGTGAAGGATTAGATCCGCTACTGCAGGCGTAAGAGCGGCGCAGGATTTTTCAACTCACAGGACTTAGTCAGATGTCAGAACAAAACACCAACGAAATGCAATTCCAGATTCAACGCGTTTACACCAAAGACGTTTCTTTTGAAGCGCCGAACGCGCCGCAGGTTTTCCAGAAAGAGTGGGAACCGGAAGTGAAGCTGGATCTGGATACTGCGTCATCACAGCTGGCTGACGAAGTTTATGAAGTGGTGCTGCGCGTGACCGTGACCGCCAGCGTTGGCGAAGAAACCGCATTCCTGTGCGAAGTGCAGCAGGCGGGCATCTTCACCATCAGCGGCATCGAAGGGACGCAGATGGCGCACTGCCTGGGCGCTTACTGCCCGAACATCCTGTTCCCGTACGCGCGCGAATGCATCACCAGCCTGGTGTCTCGCGGCACCTTCCCGCAGCTTAACCTGGCGCCGGTAAACTTTGACGCGCTGTTCATGAACTACCTGCAGCAGCAAGGCGAAGGTGCCGAACCACATCAGGATGCCTGATGACTACACACGCTTCGATTAGCGTCATCGGTGCCGGCTCTTACGGCACCGCTCTGGCCATTACCTTAGCCCGCAACGGCCATCCCGTGCTGCTGTGGGGACACAATCCCGCGCATCTGGCGCAGCTGCAGGCCGAACGCTGCAACAGCGCTTTTCTCCCCGACGTGCCTTTTCCCGACAATCTTGAGCTTGAGCCCGACTTAGCCCGCGCCATTGCGGCCAGCCGCGATTTGCTGGTGGTGGTGCCGAGCCATGTGTTCGGCGACGTGCTGAAGCAAATCAAACCGCATCTGCGTTCTGAGTCGCGCATCGTCTGGGCGACCAAAGGGCTGGAGAGAGAGACCGGAAGACTGCTGCAGGATGTGGCGCGTGACATCCTCGGCGACGCGACGCCGCTCGCGGTAATCTCCGGGCCGACCTTTGCCAAAGAGCTGGCGGCAGGCCTGCCAACCGCGATCGCGCTGGCGGCGACCGATGCCACTTTCGCCGACGATCTGCAGCAAAAGCTGCACTGCGGCAAGAGTTTCCGCGTTTACAACAATCCTGACTTTATCGGCGTGCAGCTTGGCGGCGCGGTGAAAAACGTCATCGCCATCGGCGCGGGCATCTCCGACGGCATCGGCTTCGGCGCTAATGCGCGTACCGCGCTGATTACGCGCGGCCTGGCGGAAATGAGTCGTCTCGGCGCCGCGTTGGGGGCCGATGCCACCACCTTTATGGGCATGGCCGGCTTAGGCGATCTGGTGCTGACCTGTACCGATAATCAGTCGCGCAACCGTCGTTTCGGCCTGATGCTGGGCCAGGGCGAAGAGGTGGATAACGCGCAACGCATTATCGGACAAGTTGTAGAAGGCTATAAAAACACCAAAGAAGTCAGGGCTTTGGCTGAGCGTGTCGGCGTTGAAATGCCGATTACCGAGCAAATCTATCAGGTGCTCTATTGCGGAAAACCGGCGCGAGAGGCAGCATTGAGCCTGTTAGGCCGTACAAGGAAGGATGAAAACGGTTCAGGCTGATGCGGGATGCGCAGCATAGTCACCTGTAGCGCCATTCAGGCGCTTTTTTTTTTCGGGAGAAAACTGCAATGTCGTCTGATGAGTTAGAACTGGTCTGGAACAACATCAAAGCGGAAGCGCGCGCGCTGGCCGATTGCGAGCCGATGCTGGCCAGCTTTTATCATGCGACTTTGTTGAAACACGAAAATCTCGGCAGCGCCCTGAGCTATATGCTGGCCAACAAGCTTGCCAATCCCATTATGCCCGCTATCGCCATTCGCGAAATCGTTGAAGAGGCCTATCGTCAGGATCCTTCGATGATCGCCTCGGCCGCGCTCGACATCCAGGCGGTGCGCCAGCGCGACCCGGCGGTAGATAAATACTCTACGCCGCTGCTCTACCTGAAAGGCTTTCATGCGCTGCAGGCCTATCGCATCGGCCACTGGTTATGGAACGAAGGGCGTCGCGCTTTAGCGGTCTATCTGCAAAACGAAATTTCCGTCTCCTTCGCCGTGGATATTCATCCGGCGGCGAACATCGGCCACGGCATTATGCTTGACCACGCCACCGGCATCGTTATCGGCGAAACGGCGGTAGTAGAGAACGATGTCTCGATCCTGCAGTCGGTGACGCTGGGCGGTACCGGCAAAACCAGCGGCGATCGCCATCCGAAAATCCGCGAGGGCGTGATGATCGGCGCAGGGGCGAAGATCCTCGGCAATATTGAGGTCGGGCGCGGTGCGAAGATCGGCGCAGGCTCGGTGGTTTTGCAGCCGGTGCCGCCGCATACCACCGCCGCAGGCGTGCCGGCGCGCATCGTCGGCAAACCGGCGAGCGACAAACCCTCAATGGACATGGATCAACACTTCAACGGCACCGTGCCGGGTTTTGAGTTTGGCGACGGGATCTAACTGAGCCGCGCGCCTGCGTAATCAAGCTGGCGCCAGGCTTCATACACCACCACCGATACCGCATTCGACAGATTCATGCTGCGGCTCTCCGCACGCATCGGGATGCGAATTTTCTGCGCAGGCGGCAGCGCGTCGAGGATCTCGGCGGGCAGTCCGCGGCTCTCCGGGCCGAACAGCAGATAGTCGCCCGCCTGGTAGCTTACCGCGCTGTGCGCTGGCGTTCCCTTGGTGGTCAGCGCAAACAGCCGCGCGGGCTGCTCGTCGCGCAGAAACGCCTCATAGCTTTCATGCTTCTGAATCGCGGTAAATTCGTGATAGTCGAGACCGGCGCGGCGCAGCCGTTTGTCGTCCCATGCGAATCCGAGCGGCTCAATCAGATGCAGCCTGAAGCCGGTATTAGCGCAGAGGCGAATAATATTGCCGGTATTCGGCGGGATTTCTGGTTCAAATAAGACGATGTTAAGCATAAGGCCCCCGATAACAGGGGCCGAAGCATAGCAAATTATTGGCGGCTGGAGGAGTAGAGCGGCAGCCAGAGCGTCAGGCGCAGGCCGCCGAGCGGGCTGTCGTCGGCCTTCACCCAGCCGCGGTGCTGCTGGATGGCGGTTTCGACAATCGCCAGACCGAGCCCCGTGCCGCCTGACTCGCGGTCGCGCGCCTCATCGGTGCGGTAGAAGGGACGGAATATCTGCTCGCGATCTTCCGGGCTGACGCCCGGGCCATCATCGTCGACATGCACCGTCAAGCCGCTGATATCCACCGAAAAGCTGACGCTGATATGCGAGTGCGAGTAGCGCAGCGCGTTGCGTACGATATTCTCCAGCGCGCTCTCCAGCGCATGCGGGTTGCCGTAAAGCGGCCAGGGGCCGGGCGGATAGGGCACGTCGAGCTGCTTGCCCATCTGCTCGGCTTCAAACTTCGCGTCTTCCAGCACGTCGTTCCAGAGCTGATTCGCTTTCATCGCCTCGCTGACCAGCGCGTTCTTGTGCTGGGTACGTGACAGCACCAGCAGATCGTTGATCATGCCGTCCAGACGCTGCGCTTCCATCTCGATACGCTCCAGCTCTTTACCTTCGCCGTGACGGCGGCGCAGCAGCGCCGTGGCCAACTGCAGACGCGTCAGCGGCGTGCGCAGCTCGTGGCTGATATCTGACAGCAGACGCTGCTGCGAGGTCATCATGCGCTCGAGCGCGCTCACCATCTGGTTGAAGCTGGAACCGGCGGCGAGAAACTCCTGCGGTCCCGATTCCAGTTCCGGATGCTGGCGCAAATTACCGCTGGCGACTTCATCCGCCGCGTATTTCAGCTTGCGTGCCGGACGCGCCAGGCTCCACGCCAGCCACAGCAGCAGCGGCGAACTGATCAGCATGGTGACGATCAGCAGCAGCAGCGGCCGGTCAAACAGCAAATTGATAAAATCGAGCTGCGAGCTGGTCGCCGGTCGAATCAAGTAGAGCTGATAGTTATCTTCGCCGTCGCGCACCGCGAAGGGGCCGACCATTTCGATACGGCCATACTTCTTTTTCTGCGGATGATCGGCATTGTCGGACTGTCCGATAAAGTTGCGGATCACCTGCATTTCATTATGCTGCGCGCCAATGACGCGGCCTTCGCTGGTAACCAGCAGCAGGCGCTGGCCCGGCGGCGCCCATTTGTCGATAGCGCGCGAGAGGCGGCGCCACCACATCAAGTCGTTGGGCGGATCCTGCGCCAGTTCCACTTCGACATGCTGTTCAATCATGGTGCCCTGGCGCTGCTCGCTATCGAGCAGCGAAACCATCTGGCGGGAATCCAGCTTAGGCACCATCAATACCAGCATCAACACCAGCGCCAGAGTTAGCCAGAAAATGGCGAAGATGCGGGTGGTGAGGCTGCCAATCATGAAGCCGAAACCATCAGGTAGCCGCGGCCGCGTAAGGTTTTGAACCAGGGATGGCCGTCGCGGCGCTCAGGCAGTTTGCGGCGCAGGTTAGAGATATGCATATCGATCGCGCGGTCGAACGGCGTCAGACGCTTGCCAAGCACCTCCTGGCTCAGATGCTCGCGCGAGACGACCTGGCCGAGATGCTGCGCCAGCAGGTAGAGCAGAGTGAACTCGGTGCCGGTGAGATCCAGCGTTTGATTGTCGAAACTCGCTTCCTGACGGCCTGGATTCAGGCGCAGGCAGTCCACTTCCAGCGTCGGCGAGCTGCTGTCGTGCTGCTGTTGCTGCTCGCTCCAGTTGGAACGGCGCAGAATCGCGCGTATACGCGCTACCAGTTCGCGATCGTTAAACGGCTTAGGCAGATAGTCATCTGCGCCCAGTTCGAGCCCCAGCACGCGATCCAGCTCGCTGCCGCGCGCGGTCAACATGATAACGGGCGTCTGATGTTGCTGGCGTAGCTCTTTCAGCGTGTCGATACCGTTCTTTTTCGGCATCATCACATCGAGCAAAAGTAGATCAATAGAGGTATCCAGCAGGCTTAACGCCTGTTCGCCGTCGCTGGCTACCACCACTTCAAACCCTTCCATTTCTAACAGTTCTTTAAGCAGCGAAGTCAATTCGCGGTCATCGTCAACCAACAGGATTTTATTCATTTTTTATTGCCCTCCGCAGGCAAAATACCGTGTTCCTGACTTGTCAATCCAACGCTTTACGTAGTTTTACACCCCCTGACGGATGTTTGCAGCTGTCGCCGTACACTGGTCCTCGTTGAATCGCAAAACGGAACGGACTGGAGTAAACGATGCGCACAGTAACCGCCGTCGTCATTGCCTCAGCGATGGTTCTCAATCACGCCAGCGCATGAGTGGCAGACACGACGACGATTGACGAAATGCATCACGGCGGATTGACGACAGGCAGTATGACGCAAAATCCGCAAAGCCACATGTTCGACGGCATCGAGTTGACGGAAGAACAGCGTCAACAGATGCGAGACCTGATGACGCAGGCGCGATATGAACGTTCCCCTGTCAGCATCGGCGATATCGAAAACATGCATGGTCTGATTACGGCGGACACTTTTAACGAAGCGGCTATCCGCGCCCAGGCTGAGAAAATCGCTCAGGCGCAGATCGAACAGCATGTCGAGATGGCGCGCATTCGCAACCAGATGTATCACTTGCTCACGCCGGCTCAGCAGGCCGCGTTGCAGAAGAATTACGAGCGGCGGCTTGCCGAGCTGCGCAAGCTCTCAAATTTGCAGTCGGCTTCATCGCTGCAAGCAGTGAGTAGTACCAGCAGTAACCAGTAACATAGTATCCCTGTTTTCCTTGCCATAGACACCATCCCTGTCTTCCCCGCCATGATGGCGGGGTTTTTTTTGCCTTTTTGCGCGTTTCCGGCCGTAGTGTCAACGTTGGCAGACCGATCTCGCTTCAGTATTAACACTTTATTTATGAAAGGCACTAACCCCTTAAATCTTCAGGCATTTAGCAAACTATTCTTCTTTGTCGTCTCGTTTATTTTTTATAAGGCATATGTTATGTCGTGAAAATATATCTACAAGCGAAACGGATTTAAATAAAAAAGCGAAGCGACGATTTATTTAAATATATGATAAGAAGAAACTAAGCTTTGCGATTATATTTAAATTTTATAAATATCAATAATTTAATTATTTTACCGTTTTCTTGAATTCTTCTGGCTTACCTCTACACTTAATTCTGTCGCAGCAAGGAAAGTGCACACCCCGGGAATTTAAATGGAGTGCAGTAACCACATTACGTAAACAATCTGAATATATTAACGGAGTAAGTTATGGCAGAACATCGTGGTGGTTCAGGCAATTTCGCAGACAACCCGCAAAAAGCCTCTGAAGCCGGTAAAAAAGGCGGAAAAAGCAGCGGCGGCAGCGGTAATTTCAAAAACGATCGTGAAAAAGCCTCTGAAGCAGGCAAAAAAGGCGGTCAGAACAGCCACGGCGGCGGCCGTAGCTCTTCCTGACGAGGTTAGAGCTTAGCGGTAAACCGTGCGTTTCCCATGCGGGAAACGGTACCCCGTCCTCTTTGAGGGCGGGGTTTGTTTTTTCTGGCATTCTGTCAGCTTTTTTCTTCTGATGACGCAGGGTTTATGCGCAGCGACAATCTGGATGTTAAACTTTAGCCATTACTTTGTTTCGGGTGCATGCCTGTAATGGCTGAGGGAGCACACTATGCAACCCACCTATGCTCGTCTGGTCAAGCGCGCGGCGCTGGCGGCGACGATCCTGGCGACCTGTCTGCTTATCGTCAAAATTTTTGCCTGGTGGTATACCGGTTCGGTCAGTCTGCTGGCGGGCCTGGTCGACTCACTGGTGGACATCGCCGCCTCGCTAACTAATCTTTTAGTCGTGCGCTACGCGCTGCAACCTGCTGACGCTAACCATACTTTTGGTCACGGCAAGGCGGAATCACTGGCGGCGCTGGCGCAAAGCATGTTTATCTCTGGTTCGGCGCTGTTCTTGTTTTTGACCGGCATTCAGCATCTGGCTTCGCCGAATACGCTGCGCGCGCCGCTGGTCGGGGTGGTGGTTACCGTGGTGGCGCTCTGTTCGACGCTGCTGCTGGTAGCGTTTCAACGCTGGGTCGTGCGTCACACGCACAGCCAGGCGATTCGCGCCGACATGCTGCACTATCAGTCCGATGTAGTGATGAACGGCGCTATTCTGATCGCCCTGGGCTTAAGCAGCTATGGCTTCGCTCGCGCAGACGCGCTGTTCGCGTTAGGCATCGGCGTCTACATCTTGTACAGCGCATTGCGGATGGGCTATGACGCCGTGCAGTCGCTGCTGGATCGCGCGCTGCCGGAGGAAGAGCACAATATCATTCTCGATCTGGCGCTGAACTGGCCGGGCGTGGAGGGCGTGCATGACGTGCGTACGCGTCAGTCGGGGCCGACTAAATTTATCCAGCTGCATCTGGAGCTTAATGACGATTTGCCGCTGGTGCAGGCGCATCGCGTAGCGGATCAGGTAGAGAAGGCGCTGCGTCAGCGTTTCCCCGGCTCGGACGTGATTATTCATCAGGATCCCTGCTCTGTGGTGCCGATTGAACAGCAGAATTCACCCGGCTTTTAACCGGATTGAATCAATTTAATCTATTTAAAATGACGAAGCGCTAACATTACTGCAAAAAAATTAGTGAAAACTTGTCTGACCTGAATCAATTCAGCAGCAAGCCTTTGATATACTATCTGCCATCACGGGTCGCGCATAGGGTATGCCGCTTAGCGGCGCACGACAGGCAGGATTAACTTTTCGTTTTAACAATCCAGAGGTTGTCATGATCAAAAAAATTGGTGTATTGACCAGCGGCGGCGACGCCCCCGGCATGAACGCAGCCATTCGCGGCGTTGTGCGATCAGCGCTGAGCGAAGGACTGGAAGTTTTTGGTATCTATGACGGCTATCTGGGACTGTACGAAGATCGGATGATCAATCTCGACCGCTACAGCGTATCAGACATGATTAACCGCGGCGGCACCTTCCTGGGCTCGGCGCGTTTCCCCGAGTTCCGCAACGATGAAGTGCGCCAGGTCGCGATTGAGAATATGAAAAAACGCGGCATCGACGCGCTGGTTGTCATCGGCGGCGACGGCTCCTACATGGGCGCGAAGCGTCTGACCGAAATGGGTTTCCCATGCATTGGCCTGCCGGGCACCATCGATAACGATGTTGCGGGCACCGACTACACCATCGGCTACTTCACCGCGCTGGAAACCGTGGTCGAAGCGATTGACCGCCTGCGCGATACCTCTTCTTCGCACCAGCGTATCTCTATTGTCGAGGTGATGGGACGCTACTGCGGCGACCTGACTCTGGCGGCGGCGATTGCGGGCGGCTGCGAATTTATCGTGCTGCCGGAAATTCCTTATACCCGCGAAGAGCTGGTAATGGAGATCAAAGCGGGCATCGCCAAAGGCAAAAAGCACGCCATTGTGGCGATCACCGAACATATCTGCGATATCGACGATCTGGCGAAGTACATCGAAGCGGAAACTAAACGCGAAACGCGCGCGACCGTGCTCGGTCATATTCAGCGCGGCGGCGCGCCCTGTGCTTACGACCGTATCCTCGCGTCGCGCATGGGCGCCTATGCCATTGAGCTGCTGCTGCAGGGTTACGGCGGCCGCTGCGTCGGCATCCAGAACGAGAAGATGGTGCATCACGACATCATCGACGCTATCGAAAACATGAAGCGTCCGTTTAAGCGTGACTGGCTGGAAACCGCGAAAAAACTCTATTAAGCCTAAACACGCTTCAGGCGCGCCTCTCCGGCGCGCTTTTATTTTAGCTGTCTATATTCCTGCCAGTTATAAATGCTTATTTTTAATTCTTTTAGCTCTAAAATGGTTTATGTCACGCTACCGGCATAATGACATCGGGAGCGTGCATAATGAACAAGTGGAGTATTGGTATTACCCTTCTGCTGGCCTCTGCCAGCGTTCTGGCAAAGGATTACCAGCTGTTAAACGTCTCTTACGATCCGACGCGCGAGCTGTACGAGCAGTACAACAAAGCCTTTGCGGCGCACTACAAGCAGGAAACCGGCGATAACGTGGTAATCCGCCAGTCGCACGGCGGCTCAGGCAAGCAGGCAACCTCGGTTATTAACGGCATTCGCGCCGATGTCGTCACGCTGGCGCTGCAATCCGATGTCGATGCCATCGCCGAACGCGGCCGTATCGATAAGAACTGGCTCAAGCGTCTGCCGGATAACTCCGCGCCTTACACCTCCACCATTGTTTTCCTGGTGCGCAAAGGCAATCCTAAAGGCATTCACGACTGGTCCGATTTAATTAAGCCAGGCGTTTCAGTCATTACCCCGAATCCGAAAACCTCAGGCGGCGCGCGCTGGAACTATCTGGCGGCATGGGGCTGGGCGCTGGATCAAAATAACGGCGATCAGGCGAAGGCGCAGGCTTACGTAAAAGCGCTGTTTAAAAACGTCGAGGTGCAGGACTCCGGCGCGCGCGGCGCAACCAATACCTTCGTAGAACGCGGCATCGGCGACGTGCTGATCGCCTGGGAAAACGAAGCCTACCTGGCGGTCGATAAGCTGGGTAAAGACAAGTTTGAAATCGTTACGCCGAGCGAATCTATTCTGGCTGAACCCACCGTTTCCGTGGTGGATAAAGTGGTAGACGATCAGGGTACGCGCGCCGTTGCGGACGCCTATCTGAAGTATCTCTACTCGCCGGAAGGCCAAACTATCGCAGCGCAAAACTACTATCGTCCGCGCGATGCGGAAGTGGCGAAGAAATTCGCCAGCACCTTCGCGCCGGTGAAGTTGTTTACCATCGATAATAAGTTCGGCGGCTGGACGCAGGCGCAGAAAACGCACTTTGCCGATGGCGGCACCTATGACCAGGTGATGAAGCCTTAATCGCGCAAGTGCAGTAAAGACGGCCAGCCAGCATGCTGGCCGTTTTTATTTGTGCGTGACATTCCACGGCAGGCAGGCGAGGATGCGGAAAAAAGCGGAAAGAGGAGCCTTGCTATGCAGGGACGTCGCCGTGGGCTGGGCCTGATTGCGCTGCTGCTGTTGATGCTGACAGGCGGTTTAGCGATTGCCGCATTCCACCTGCACAAAAACAGCGATGCGCTGTGGCACATCGTCAGTGAAAAGTGCGAGCCGAATCAGCGCGCAACCGGCAAGCCCGCGCCTTGCCAGCGCGTCGAGCCTGAGCAAGGCTATGCGCTGCTCAAAGATTTGAACGGGCCGCTGCAGTATCTGCTGATCCCGCTGGCGAAAATCAGCGGCATGGAAAGCCCGGCGCTGCTCAATCCCGCGACGCCTGATTTCTTCGCCTTCGCCTGGCAGGCGCGTACGCAGCTGGCGGCAAAGCGCGGCGCGCCTGTCGCCGATAGCGCGCTGTCGCTGGCGATCAACGCCGAGTATGGCCGCACCCAGAATCAGCTGCATATTCATATCTCCTGCCTGCGTCCTGATGTGCGCCGCGCGCTGGATCGCCTCGCGCCTGCGCTCTCCAGCCGCTGGCAGACGGAACAGCTGCGCCAGCACGCTTACCGAATACGCGCGCTGACCCTGCCGGAGCTGACGCAGCAGAGCCTGTTTATCCGCGTGGCCAACGAGATCCCTAACGCGCGCGGCGAAATGGGCAAATATGGGCTGGCGCTGGCGGCGCTGCCGGATGGGCGTCTGGTGGTAATGGCGCTTGAGCGCAACTGGCTATTGCTAAACCGCGGCTCGGCGGAAGAGCTACAGGACCACAGCTGCGAGATTTTGCGGCAATAAAAAAGGCGGCCATCAGGCCGCCTTTTTTACGTAGCGAAAGTTACGCTTTTTTCGCTTCCGCCGCCGCTTTAACGATAACGGCGAAGGCGTCAGCCTTCAGCGAGGCGCCGCCGACCAGCGCGCCATCGATGTCCGGCTGGGTAAAGAGTTCAGCCGCGTTCTTGTCGTTAACAGAACCGCCGTACTGAATGATCACCTGCTCGGCGACCGCAGCATCTTTCTTCGCGATGTGCTGGCGAATAAATTTGTGTACCGCCTGCGCCTGCGCCGGGGTCGCTGATTTGCCGGTGCCGATAGCCCAGACCGGCTCATAGGCGATAACCACGCCGTTAAACGCTTCCGCGCCCTGGGTTTCCAGCACTGCGTCGATCTGGCGCGCGCAGACTTCTTCAGTCTGACCCGCTTCGTTTTCCGCTTCGGTTTCACCAATGCACAGCACCGGCACCAGGCCAGCTGCTTTCAGCACGGCGAATTTCTTCGCGATGAACTCGTCGCTCTCTTTGTGGTAGGTACGACGCTCAGAGTGGCCGATAATGATATATTTCGCGCCGATATCTTTCAGCATGTCCGCGGAGGTTTCGCCGGTGAAGGCGCCCGAGAGGTTAACGTCGACGTTCTGCGCGCCCAGAGCGATGTGGCTGCCGGAGATGGCGTGTTTCGCCTGGTCGAGGTAGATGGTCGGCGGGGCGATCGCCACGCCGCAGCCGTCAACGCCGGAGAGCGCTTTGCGCAGGCCTTCGATCAGCTCGCCTGTCATCTGCTTGCTGCCATTCAGTTTCCAGTTACCCATAACCAATGGATGTCGCATTCTATCCTCCGCGTTACGCGATTCATTAAATTGCACTGCCGTCAGGCAGCGTAGACTGCCAGACAGTATAGAGATCTATCAGGTCAATGGCTTTGCTTTTCGTCATTTTTGCCGCCCTGATCGGCAGGCGGCAGCGCCAGTTTTATGGGCTCGACGGCGAAGGTCAGGCCCTTGTCGCCATTGTCCGCCACCACGAAACGCAGCGCGCCTTCGGTGCGGGAAAAATAGCGCGCGCCTTTGCCTTCGCTCAGCAGCGCGTTCAGCTTTTGCCGCGCTTCGTCCGGGGAAAGACCTGGCACAAAAAAGCGCAGCAGCGCCGTCATGTAGGCGAGCGCTTTCTCCTGCGACGCTTTCTGATCGGGTACCGGCACCGGCAGCCAGGTCAGCTGTAGCGTCTTCACTTTTCCGGTTCCCTGTTCCAGCGCGGTAGAGGCGTAGAGCGTTTCGCTGATTTTACTCGCCGCGCGCGTCAGGCGGCTGCTGTCGTTTCTGCTGTCGATAGCGCGATACTCCATCAGCGGCAGGTCGGCGTTGGCGGCGTTATACCTTTCGCGGAACTGGCCGATGGTCATATCAAAGGTAGGCGCGCCCGCCAGCAAATAGGGTGCGGCAGGCACGGATTCGCTGCGCTCGCGCAGCGTGGGATCGGCGGCAAATGCCGGGGCCGTTAGCGCAAGGCTCAGCAGCAGCGCGCCAGGCAAATTCTTCATTTCGTAGGCTCGACCAGTAAACTCTGCGCCAAATTAGAACGGGTTTTACCTGCGAAAGTCAAAAGCGCGACGGGCAAAATTTGCCCCAGGATAAGAATTATCTCATCCCAGCGCGGCTTACCAGTAGTGCTCGCTGGTGATATGCCCGGGTTTACGCTTCAGATGCTTGCGCATATCGCGCGTCTCTTTCAGCATCTGCTGAGTATCGCGCACCATCTGCGGGTTGCCGCACAGCATAATATGGCCCGACTCCGCCTCTATCGGCAGGCCCACCGCGCGCTCCAGTTCGCCGCTTTCGATCAGCGCCGGCACGCGGCCGGTAAGGGATCCCACTGCGTTTTCGCGACTCACCACCGTCTGAATGCGCAGCTTGCCGTTGTAGATCTGCTGCAGCGACTGCATCAGCGGCAGGTAGCTGAGATCGGCGGCATAGCGCACCGCGTGCACCAGCACGATATGATCAAAGCGATCCAGCCCTTCGCCCTGTTGCAGAATAGAGAGGTAAGGCCCAATCGCCGTGCCGGTCGCCAGCATCCATAGCGTTTTGCACGGCGGGATCTCATCCAGCACAAAAAAGCCGGCAGCCTCTTTCGTTACCATCACGGTGTCGCCCGGCCTGAGCGCCTGCAGACGCGGGCTCAGTTTGCCCTCCGGCACCGTGACCAGATAGAACTCCAGTAAAGGATCGCTGGGCGCGTTCACGTAAGAGTAAGCGCGCTGCACGCGTTCGCCGTCTATCTCCAGTGCCAGCTTGGCGAACTGACCGGCGGTGAATGCATCGATCGGCGCATGCACCCGCAGACTGAACAGCGCGTCCGTCCAGTTCTTCACTTCCTTTACTTGCGCATTGACCCATTCAGCCATCGTTACTCTCCTGGTCGTTGATTTTTCAGGCACAGTGTTATCATCGCGGCTGCACGGCGCTTTTTCCACCCGCGCGCCGTTTTTTTGGCTCTAATCGACAAATGCGCCGCACGTCTCAACACGCCGTTGCCCGCGGTTGACAAGGTGGTACGAAAACTTGACGCCTTTACGCCAGCCTCTTTACGCCCGTCTCTCGATTTGTCACGTAATCCTGATATTTTTCCCGCCATTAACCCGATGCAGCGCGTTTTGCTGCTGAATTAACTTTATTTCCCAGACCGAGATGTCGATGAAGAAGATGGAAAATCGTCCGCTGTTGCTGATGTTGATTTTAATGCTGGCGGTTGGGCAAATGGCGCAGACGATCTATGTCCCGGCGATGGCCGAGATGGCGGACGCGCTCAACGTGCACGACGGCACGCTGCAGCGCGTGATGGCGGCCTATCTGATGACCTATGGCGGATCGCAGCTGATCTACGGTCCGCTCTCCGACAGCATCGGGCGCCGCCCGGTGATCCTCGCCGGCATGACGATCTTTATGATCGGCGCCGTGACCGCGATGCTGGCGCCGTCGCTGAACGTGCTGGTGCTGGGCAGCGCCATTCAGGGGCTGGGCACCGGCGTGGCGGGCGTGATGGCGCGTACTATGCCGCGCGACCTCTATGCGGGCGTCGCGCTGCGTCAGGCTAATAGCCTGCTCAATATGGGCCTGTTGGTCAGTCCGCTGCTGGCGCCGGTTATCGGCGCGCTGCTGACGAAGCTGTTCGGCTGGCACGCCTGTTTCGCTTTCCTGCTGCTGCTCTGCGTCGCAGTGACCGGCGCGATGATGCGGTGGCTGCCGGAGACGCGTCCGCAAGGCGGCGAAGTCACGCCTTTTTTCCGCCGCTATCAGCGACTGCTGCGCGATGCCAGCTTTGTACGCTTTATTGTGCTGCTGATCGGCGCGCTGGCGGGCATTGCGGTTTTCGAAGCGAGCTGCGGCGTGCTGCTGGGCGGCGTGCTGGGGCTGGATGCCTTTACCGTCAGCATTCTGTTTATTCTGCCGATCCCCGCCGCCTTTTTCGGCGCCTGGTTCGCCGGACGCGAGGCGCGCTCCTGGCATAGCCTGATGTGGACCGGCGTCAACAGCTGTCTGCTGGCGGGCGCGCTGATGTGGATCCCGGCGTGGTTCGGCATCATGAATATCTGGACGCTGCTGGTGCCCGCCGCGCTCTTCTTCTTCGGCGCGGGCATGCTGTTCCCGCTGGCGACCTCAGGCGCGATGGAGCCCTACGCGTGGCTGGCCGGCAGCGCCGGCGCGCTGATTGGGGGATTGCAAAACCTGGGATCGGGCGTGGTCGCCTGGGCGTCTGCGCTGCTGCCGCAGCGCGACCAGTTCAGCCTGGGCATGCTGATGTTCGCCACCGCGCTGGTGATGCTGCTCTGCTGGCTGCCGCTGTCGCGCCAGCCAGAAAGTCAGAGCGGCACGGTTACAGGATAAAGGGATGCAGCGCCGCGTCTTTGCGGTCCAGATAGTGGATCGACTGGATGCGGCGAATAGTGCGCGATTTGCCGCGGATCAGCAGGGTTTCGCTGGTGGCGATATTGCCCTGACGCGTAATGCCTTTCAGCAGATCGCCGCTGGTAATGCCGGTAGCGGCGAAGATGACGTTGTCGTTGCGCGCCATCCGCGCCAGCGGCAACACTTCGCCCGCTTTAATGCCCATCTCGTCGCAGCGCGCCAGCTCCTGCTCGCCGATGCGGCGATTCTCTTCGCTCTCGCCCTTAACCTCATGACGCGGCAGCAGACGCCCCTGCATATCGCCATCCAGCGCGCGGATCACCGCCGCCGATACCACGCCCTCCGGCGCGCCGCCGATGCCGTAGAGCACGTCGACCTCGCTGTCAGGCATGCAGGTCAGGATAGAGGCCGCTACGTCGCCGTCCGGGAAAGCGAAGACGCGCACGCCAAGCTGCTGTAGCTGCGCGATAACCGCGTCGTGGCGCGGTTTCGCCAGAATGGACACGGTCAGCTGCGCCAGCGGCTTATCCAGCGCCGCGGCGATATTTCGCAGGTTGGTTTCCAGCGGCAGATTGAGATCGATATGGCCGCGCGCCGCCGGGCCGACGATTAGCTTCTCCATATACATATCTGGCGCGTGCAGAAAGCTGCCTTTGTCGCCCACCGCCAGCACCGCCAGCGCGTTGGCCTGGCCCATCGCGGTCATTCGCGTGCCCTCGATCGGATCCACTGCGATATCGACCGCGTCGCCGCGCCCGCTGCCGACTTTTTCGCCGATATAGAGCATCGGCGCTTCGTCGATCTCCCCTTCGCCGATCACAATCTGGCCGTCGATATCAATGGTATTCAGGACGTGTCGCATCGCGTGGACGGCAGCGCCGTCGGCGCCGTTTTTATCGCCGCGCCCCAGCCAGCGATAGCCAGCTAACGCCGCCGCTTCGGTTACGCGGGAAAATTCTATGGCAAGTTCTCGTTTCATGGCCTGCACCTGCTGAAAAAAGGGCAGTGTAGCATAGCGGGGAAGGGCAAAAAAAAGCCCGCGACAGCGTCGCGGGCCCGGAAGGTTGAGATGTTTGCCAGCGGCGGCTGGCATACGCTCATATTACTCGTCGTGATCTTCCCACGCCTGCGCGCGCGCCACTGCTTTTCTCCAGCCGGCGTAGCGAACGTTGCGCTCGGTGGTCTCGATGCTCGGGCGGAATTCGCGCTCGATGACCGCCTTGGCGCGCACCTCTTCCAGGTCGCCCCAGAAGCCTACCGCCAGACCTGCCAGATAGGCGGCGCCCAGCGCGGTGACTTCGCGCACTTCCGGACGCTCAACGCGCGTGCCGAGAATGTCCGACTGGAACTGCATCAGGAAGTTGTTCGCGACCGCGCCGCCGTCCACGCGCAGCGACTGCAGGCGGGTATCGGCGTCGTTCTGCATCGCTTCCAGCACGTCGCGCGTCTGGTAGGCGATAGACTCCAGCGTGGCGCGAATAATGTGGTTGGCGTTAGCGCCGCGCGTCAGGCCGAAAATCGCGCCGCGCGCATAGGGATCCCAGTAAGGCGCGCCCAGGCCGGTAAAGGCCGGAACCATATAAACGCCGTTGGTATCCTTCACCTTAAGGGCGAAGTACTCCGAGTCGGTCGAGTCGCTGATCAGCTTCATCTCGTCACGCAGCCACTGAATCGAGGCGCCGCCGATAAACACGGCACCTTCCAGCGCATAGTTCACTTCGCCGCGCGGGCCGCAGGCGATGGTGGTCAGCAGGCCGTGCGAAGAGGTCACCGCTTCGGTGCCGGTGTTCATCAGCATAAAGCAGCCGGTGCCATAGGTATTTTTCGCCATGCCCGGCTGAACGCAGAGCTGGCCGTAAAGCGCCGCCTGCTGGTCGCCTGCGATACCGGCGATAGGAATACGCGTGCCGCCTTTACCGCCGATATTGGTCTGACCGTACACTTCTGAAGAGCCTTTCACTTCCGGCAGCATTTCACGCGGGATATCAAGGATCTCCAGCATGCGCTGATCCCACTCCAGCTTGTGAATGTTGTACATCATGGTACGCGAGGCGTTAGTGTGATCGGTAATATGCACGCGCCCCTGGGTCATTTTCCACACCAGCCAGGTATCGACGGTGCCGAACAGCAGCTCGCCGCGCTTCGCGCGTTCGCGCGCGCCTTCTACATGGTCGAGGATCCACTTCACTTTGGTGCCGGAGAAGTAGGGGTTAATGACCAGGCCGGTGGTGTGCTGGATATACTCTTCCAGACCCTCTTTTTTCAGCTTGTTGCAGTAGTCCGCGGTACGCGGATCCTGCCAGACGATGGCGTTATAGATCGGCTTGCCGGTCTCTTTGTCCCAGACGATGGCGGTTTCGCGCTGGTTAGTGATGCCGATCGCGGCGATCTCATCGGAACGGATGTCGGCGTGCGCCAGCACCTCTACCAGCGTCGAGCTTTGCGATGCCCAGATGTCCATCGGGTCATGTTCGACCCAGCCCGCTTTCGGGTAGATCTGGGTAAATTCACGCTGCGATACCGCAACGATGTTGGCGTCGTGATCCAGCACGACGGCGCGTGAGCTGGTCGTGCCCTGGTCGAGCGCAACAATATATTTTTTATCAGTGGTAGTCGTCATAATGCATTCCCGATGAAAAGGTGAAACTTACGCTTTACGCTGCTCAGCGCGTGCGACCGGTTTTTCTGTTTTGCTGCTGGCCAGTACGGCGCCAGGCAGGTGGCGGCCAATCAGCGCGCGATAGCCGAAGGCGCCCAGACAGGCTCCCACTAACGGGCCAAAGATCGGTACCAGGAAGTAGGGGATATCTTTACCGCCCGTGAAGGCCACGTTACCCCAACCCGCAAAGAAGGCGAACAGCTTGGGTCCGAAATCACGCGCCGGGTTCAGGGCGAAGCCGGTCAGCGGACCCATTGCGCCGCCGATAACGGCAACCAGCAGGCCAATCAACAGCGGCGCCAGCGGACCACGCGGTACGCCATTGCCATCGTCGGTCAGCGCCATAATCACCGCCATCAGTACCGCCGTAATCACCATTTCAACCAGGAACGCCTGTCCTACGCTGATGTGCGGGTTAGGGTAGGTTGAGAAGATACCGGCCAGATCCAGACTCTGAACCGTGCCGCGCACCATCTGATGGCTTTGCTCGTAATCGAAGAACAGATTGTAATAAAGGCCGTAAACCAGCGCGGCAGCGCAGAATGCGCCTGCGACCTGCGCCAGGATATAAGGCACCACCTTGCGCCCTTCAAAGTTGGCGAACAGACAAAGCGCCACCGTGACGGCAGGGTTAAGATGGGCGCCAGATACGCCGGCGGTAAGGTAGACGGCCATGGAGACGGCGAGTCCCCAGATAATACAGATTTCCCATTGCCCGAAGGCGGCGCCGGCGACTTTCAGCGCGGCTACGCAGCCTGCGCCAAAGAAGATAATCAGGCCGGTTCCGATAAATTCGGCGATGCACTGCCCTTTCAGTGTGTTCGATGTCTGACTCATAATGGTATTCCTGAAGCGAGGTTAAATTTTATCAGTTTTTGTTCTCAATCCATGAGTCACCCAGCTCTCTTGTAGGGCTGGTGTAAATTTATCGTTAACGAGCATAAACGAGAAATAGCGAAATCTAAATCTGTGTGCTGAGTCAAAAAAATGCGCGTTTTCGCGCCTTTTCACTTTCATGAAACATCATTTCAACTTTTTAGCCGCCTCGTTTTTCGCGGCGGCCGCGCGCAGCGGCAAGAGGCCAGGTATAAGCCGAAAAGTGTTACAGACTGCGCCCGCAGTGCCCGCGTCGCTGGACTTGCGCTATCAGGCTACATACAATCGGAAACATTGTTGCTGGCCTGGCTGATACAGGGCGTCACGCGCTAAGGCTGGCATCATCAACGCCCTGCGAGAATTTAGGAGAGGTCAGAAAGATGTCATTTGAAGTATTCGAGAAACTGGAAGCGAAAGTACAGCAGGCGATTGATACCATCACCCTGCTGCAGATGGAAATCGAAGAGCTGAAAGAGCAGAACAACGCGCTGAAAAACGAAGCGCAACAGGCGGCGGGCAATCATGACTCGCTGGTGCGTGAAAATCAGCAGCTGAAGGAAGAGCAGCATCTGTGGCAGGATCGCCTGCGTGCGCTGCTGGGAAAAATGGAAGAGGTGTAAGCGCCTCATTAGAATGAAAAACGGGAGCGCATCGCTCCCGTTTTCGTTTTCGGCATTACTCGATATCGAGCGGATCTTCAGAGAGAATTATGCCGGTATTGTCGGCGTAGAGATGATCGCCGGAAAAGAAGGTGACGCCGCCGAAGTTAACGCGCACATCGCTTTCGCCGATGCCTTCGCCCGCCGCGCCCGCCGGCACAGCGGCAATCGCCTGAATGCCGATCTCCAGCTCCTCCAGGTCATCTACCTGACGCACGGAGCCGTAAACCACTAAGCCTTCCCATTCGCTTTCGACCGCCAGACGCGCCAGCTGCGCATCCACCAGTGCGCGACGCACCGAACCGCCGCCGTCAACCACCAGCACGCGGCCCCGGCCGTTCTCTTCCAGCAGATCGTAGAGCAGGCCGTTGTCTTCAAAACATTTCACTGTGGTTATCTGACCACCAAATGAGGTGCGGCCACCAAAGTTTGAAAAAAGCGGTTCAACAACGTTCACTTCTTCATGGTAGATGTCGCAGAGTTCAGAGGTATCGTATTTCATGATGGGTTCATCTGTTTGCCACAGGAGGGGTAAGTATACCGCCAGTTGCGGATTGTTGGCAAAATCATCAGCGGAAAAAAAGGCGCTGCATCAGCAGCATGCAGAAAAAAAAAGCCCGACTCAGTGGCCGGGCTTTGCGCAAGCGCATAGAAAAAACGGAATTACAGAATAAAGCGGCTGAGATCTTCGTCTGCCACCAGCTCATCCAGATGCTTGCTGACATACTCCGCGTCGATGGTAACGGAGTCGCCGTGGCGATCGCTGGCGTCATAGGAGATATCTTCCATCAGACGCTCCAGCACGGTATGCAGACGGCGCGCGCCGATATTCTCGGTGGTTTCGTTGACCTGCCATGCCGCTTCAGCGATGCGGCGAATGCCGTCCTCGGTGAACTCGACGTTAACCCCTTCGGTGCCCATCAGCGCTTTGTACTGCACGGTCACAGAGGCGTTCGGCTCGGTGAGAATGCGCTCGAAATCGTTCACGGTCAGCGCCTGCAGCTCAACGCGGATCGGCAGACGGCCCTGCAGTTCCGGGATCAGATCCGACGGGCTGGCGACCTGGAACGCGCCTGAGGCGATAAACAGAATGTGATCGGTTTTCACCATGCCGTGCTTGGTCGATACGGTGCAGCCTTCTACCAGCGGCAGCAGATCGCGCTGTACGCCTTCGCGCGACACGTCCGGGCCGGACGACTGGCCGCGCTTACAGATTTTGTCGATCTCGTCGATAAACACGATGCCGTGCTGCTCTACCGCTTCGATCGCGTCCTGCTTCAGCTCTTCCGGATTGACCAGCTTGGCCGCTTCTTCTTCAATCAGCAGCTTCATCGCATCTTTGATTTTCAGCTTACGCGGCTTCTGCTTCTGGCCGCCCAGATTCTGGAACATCGACTGAAGCTGGTTGGTCATCTCTTCCATGCCCGGAGGCGCCATGATTTCGACGCCAGCCGGCGCGGCCGCGAGGTCGATCTCAATCTCTTTATCGTCCAGCTGGCCTTCGCGCAGCTTCTTACGGAACGACTGGCGCGCGGCGGAAGGTTCGCTGCTCTGTTCCGGCTGGCCCCAGTTGTTCTTGGCCGGCGGGATCAGCACGTCGAGGATGCGCTCTTCCGCCATCTCTTCGGCACGGTATTTGTTCTTTTCAATCGCCTGGCTGCGCACCATTTTCACGGCGGCGTCGGTCAGATCGCGAATAATGGAGTCGACTTCTTTACCGACGTAGCCCACTTCGGTGAATTTGGTCGCTTCCACCTTGATAAACGGCGCGTTGGCGAGTTTCGCCAGGCGACGAGCGATTTCGGTTTTACCCACGCCGGTCGGGCCGATCATCAGAATGTTTTTCGGCGTCACCTCGTGGCGCAGCTCTTCGTCGAGCTGCATACGACGCCAGCGGTTGCGCAGCGCAATGGCGACGGCTTTTTTTGCGCCGTCCTGGCCGATGATAAAGCGATTCAGTTCGCTGACGATTTCGCGGGGAGTCATCTCAGACATCTTTAATCCTTACGCCCTGGACGGCAGTTCTTCGAAGTTAACATTGTGGTTGGTGTAGATGCAGATGTCGCCTGCGATATCTAAGGATTTCGCGACGATGTCATGCGCGCCCAGCTCGGTATTCTCCAGCAGCGCACGCGCCGCCGCCTGAGCGAAGGGGCCACCGGAACCAATGGCGATGAGATCGTTTTCGGGCTGGATAACGTCGCCGTTGCCGCTGATGATCAGCGAGGCGTTTTCATCGGCAACCGCCAGCAGCGCTTCAAGACGGCGCAGCATACGGTCAGTACGCCAGTCTTTCGCCAGCTCGACGGCGGCTTTCACCAGGTGGCCCTGATGCATTTCCAGTTTACGTTCGAAGAGTTCAAAGAGCGTGAAGGCATCTGCAGTGCCGCCAGCGAAACCGGCAATTACCTTATCGTTGTAAAGACGACGCACTTTTTTCACGTTGCCTTTCATCACGGTATTGCCGAGCGTTGCCTGGCCATCACCGCCGATAACGACTCGTCCGTTGCGTCGTACGCTTACTATTGTTGTCACGGGCAGACCCCTTGTTGCAGTAGAAAAAAAGCGCCGCGCGGCAAGGCGCGGCGCATCATGCAACCAGATATGGGGCGGCTTTGGCGGGTTTCAACCCCCGACGGCGAGCGGAATACAGTTTGAATGGCCGTTGCCGCGCAGCCGCTTCAGGGTGCTGTCGGCGGCGCTGCGATCCTTAAATGGACCTATCACCACGCGATTCCAGCCGCCGCCGGTAGTAATGCGGCTTTCGAAACCTTCGAATGCCAGACCGGCGCGCACCGATTCCGCCTGATCGGAGCCCTTGAACGAACCGCACTGTACCATCCAGCGCTGCGAAGAGGCCGGCTTTTCCGCGGTTTTCTTCGGCGTCTCCTGCGCAGGTTCGCGCGTGACGGGCGCAGGCTGCTGCGTCTGAGTTTGGGTCTGACGCGGCTGCGGTGCCGGACGCGCGCTCGGCTGCTGCTGCGGCTGAGACTGATGCGAGGTCTGCGTCTGACGCGCAGGCTGGCTCGGCTGCGTGGTCTGTTGACGCGCCGGCGCGCTTTGCGTCGCCTGCTGCTGCTGACGCGACTGCATCTGAAGCTGCTGCTGGCGCTGCAGGGTCTGCTGACGCTGCGCCGGCGTCTGTTCGTTCCACGGCACTTCATTCAGCTGCGTCGGCGACTGACGCATATCCGCCTGCATCTGCTCCAGCAGCTGGCGCTGTTCGTCGGTGAGCTGCGTGTGCGACTGGACCTCGCCGCCCGCCGAAGGTTCAGTCGGCGTCGGCACCGTCACCTGACGGTTCTCCAGCTCTTTAATATATTTCCAGCGCTCTTCAGGCTTCGGCGGCAGGCCGTTGCCGTTGGCTTTATGATCCGGGATCACCGGCACATCTTCTTTTTTATGATGCGCAAGGAACCATAAACCACCGGCAAAGGTCACCAGCACCGCGACGGCCAGCCCTATCATGAGTTTGGAAACACCTGAACCGCCTTTGCTTTTCTTTCCACGGCTGGTGCTGCTTTTTTTGCGACGCGTCCCTGTTGAACGCCCGCGGCCTACGTAATCTCTCTGTGCCACTCTCGTTCTGATACCCTTCAAAAAATCGTGCCAACGGGGCGAAAACGCCTGAAAAGACCGCCCGGCAAGGAGTCCGCCATGTTACTTAAGGGTTGGAACTTTGACCAGCAGTGTTCGCCTTAAGAATCTACTGAAAATAACCCAAAAGTGCGGCTATTTCTCGCGCTTCTTCTCAGGCGCCGTACTGCCGCGCACGGTGAGTTCGGCGTCCAGCAGACGCGAACCGTTATTCACGCGCTTGCCCTGCAGCTCATCTAGCAGCAGCAGCATCGCTTCGCGCCCAATCTGATAGCGCGGCTGCGTTACGGTGGTGAGCGGCGGCTCACAGTAGCGCGAGAGCTCGATATCGTCGAAGCCGACAATCGAGAGATCCTGCGGTACGCGCAGGCCGAGGCGTTTAGCCTGATTCATCGCGCCGAGCGCCAGCATATCGCTGTGACAGAAGAGCGCGCGCGGCGGCTGCGGCAGCGCCATCAGCTGTTTCAGCGCCTGCGCGCCCGCTTCAAAGCTGAAGTCGCCGCGCACGATATAGGTGGGATCGACGGTGAGATTACTGCGGCGCAACGCCTGAATATAGCCCTGGGTGCGGTACTGACACAGCGGCATCGCTTCCGGCCCGGCGATGCAGGCGATCTGGCGATGGCCCAGCTGCAGCAGATGGTTGACCGCCTCGAAAGCGGCCGTCAGATTGTCGATATGCACGGTAGGCAGCGCCATCTCCGGGGCGAACTCGTTCGCCATCACCATCGGCGGCAGATTGCGCTGCTCCTCGTGAACGGGATCGAACGGGATCTGCGAGCCGAGCAGCACCATGCCGTCGATCTGGCGCGTCAGTAGCAGATCGAGAAAGGTTTTCTCCTGCTGATTCTGGTGCGCGCAGTCGCCAATCAGCACCAGATAGCCTTCCTGCGCCGCCGTCACTTCAACGCCGCGAATAATTTCGCTAAAGAAGGGATCGCAGATATCGGGGACAATCACCAGGATGGTCTGCGTGTCGCCGCGACGGGCGTTGCGCGTCAGGCCGTGCGACGCATAGCCGACGGCGATCACCGCCTGTTCGACTTTTTGCCGCGTCGCCGCCGACACTTTTTCAGGATTCATCAGCGCGCGTGAGACGGTGGCGGTGGAAACGCCGGCCTTTTCAGCCACATCTTTCATGGTGGCGGGCGCTTGAGGGGTCTGCTCCAACACTCTACTCCTGACGCATTCAAAGGATAGTTGTGGCCGAAAAAAGCCACGCCGCGCACATTGTTAACGATTGCGCGGCTGGGTTGTTACTTAATTTGCATAAAAATTGTGACTTGTGCGACTTTTTTCGATCTGGCTCGCAGGCTCAGCTTTCGGTGGGGTCGATATCAAGCGTCCATTTGACTTTGCGCGCCGCGGGCAGGGTCGCGATCAGCGGCAGCGAGCCGTCGAGCAGCTGCTGCAGCCGCTTACGCGAGGCGTGCTGCACCAGCAGCTGCCAACGCCAGCGTCCGCCGCGCTTCGGCTGCAGCGCCGGTACCGGGCCCATCAGCCACATCGCGGTATCCTTCAGCGGACTGGCGTCGAGCAGATTGCGCAGCTGCTGCAGGAATTCAGCGGCCTGCTGGTTGTCGTGATCCTCGGCACGAAACAGCGCGTGGCTGGTCCAGGGCGGCAGCATAACCGACTGGCGTTCCAGCAGCGTCTGCTGGGCGAAAGCGAAATAGCCCTGGTGCAGCAGCGTCTGCAACAGCGGATGTTCCGGATGGTGGGTTTGCAACAGCACTTCGCCCTGTTTGCCAGCGCGGCCGGCGCGGCCGGCAACCTGGGTATAAAGCTGCGCGAAGCGCTCAGCGGCGCGGAAGTCGGCGGAAAAAAGCGCGCCGTCGACGTCCAGCAACGACACCAGCGTCACGTCCGGGAAGTGGTGGCCTTTCGCCAGCATCTGCGTGCCCACCAGGATGCGCGCGCCGCCGCGATGCACGTCGGCCAGATGCTGCTCCAGCGCGCCTTTGCGGCTGGTGGTGTCGCGGTCAATGCGCGATATCGGCACGCCGGGGAAGAGCGTGCCGAGCTGCTGCTCCAGCTGCTCCGTGCCGACGCCGACCGGCAGCAGATGCGTCGAGCCGCACTGCGGGCACTGATTGGGCAGCGGTCGCTGGCTGTCGCAGTGGTGGCAGCGCAGCTGGCGCTGCTGCTGGTGCAGGGTATAGTAACGTTCGCAGCGCTGACACTCCGCAATCCAGCCGCAATCATGGCAGAGCAGCGCGGGCGAATAGCCGCGGCGGTTGAGAAACAGCAGCACCTGATTATCTGCCTGAAGATGCTGGCGCATTTTGCCGATCAGCGCGGGTGCCAGCCCGCCAATAAGCTGCTGGCCTTTGAGATCCACCAGCTGCTGCAGGGCCGGTTTCGCATTGCCGGCGCGCTTCGTCAGGTCGAGCTGGCGATATTTGCCGCTGCGCACGTTGTGCAGCGTCTCCAGCGCGGGCGTCGCCGAGCCCATCACGATCGGGATATCCTCTTCGCGCGCGCGGAATACCGCCAGGTCGCGCGCCTGATAGCGCCAGCCTTCCTGCTGTTTATAAGAGCTGTCGTGCTCTTCGTCGATAATGATCACGCCCGGACGCGCCAGCGGCGTAAACAGCGCCGACCGCGTGCCGATGATAATGGCGTTTTCGCCCTGGCGTGCGCGCAGCCAGACGGCAAGACGCTCGCTGTCGTTGAGCGCAGAGTGCAGCACGTCGACCGGCGCGTCGAAGCGCTCGCGGAAGCGAGCGATGGTCTGCGGCGTCAGGCCGATCTCCGGCACCAGCACCAGCGCCTGCTTGCCGCGCGCCAGCACATTTTCCAGCACGCTAAGATAGACTTCGGTTTTGCCGGAGCCGGTGATGCCGGCCAGCAGCCAGGCGGCGTAGTGCTCATCTTCGCTGCGGATAGCGCCGACCGCCATCGCCTGATCGGTATTGAGCCGCAGGCGCTCGCCTTTGACGGCGTAGCGCGTGCGCCAGTCCAGCCGCTGCGGCTGGTGTTCGCGCAGGTCGCACAAGCCTTTCGCACGCAGCGCCTGAAAAGCGGTTTCGGTAAGATCCTGCTCCGCAACCTGATGGCGATAGAGCGGCTGATTACGCAACGCCGCCAGCGCCTGCTGCTGCTTCGGCGCGCGCTTCAGGCTCTCCGGCGCGGTCGCCTGGCCCTGTTCGGTAATGATCCACTGCCACAGCGGCGCGTCCTGCGCCGGCTTGCCCTGGCGCAGCAGCACCGGCAGCGCGTGGCTCAGCACCTCGCCCACGGGCGAATGATAGTAGCCCGCCGCCCAGTTGAGCAGTCGCCATAGCGAAGGCGGATAGAGGGATTCGTTGTCCAGCACGTCGGCGACGCGCTTGAGCTGCGCCTCCGGCAGATCGCTCTGTTCGCGGAATCCCACCACGACGCCGACCATTTTCCGGTTGCCGAACGGCACGCTGACGCGCCCGCCCAGCACCGGCTGCGCGCCGTGCGGCAGCAGATAGTCAAACAGACGGGGTAGCGGAACGGGCAGGGCAACCTGAACGACGGGCATGGCGATCTCTTTCCGGTTCAACGATTCATAGCGGGACGCCTAGTGTACACGCTGGCGCGACCAGCGGGTATCTTGCAGAAGATTTGCTAAAAGCGGTTATTTTCTGTATAGTATGCCGCCTTTGGTGAGAAAGGTCTCGCCAGAGCCTAAACATTAATGTTCAACCGCGTGTGGTGCTGTGCGGGTTTTTAGCCTGGCACGGAGAGCGACACGGCCTTTTATGAGGTTCTCCCATGAAACAAGGTATTCACCCGAAATACGAAGCTGTGACCATCACCTGCACCTGCGGTAACGTGATTCACACTCGCTCTACTATGGCTCACGACATGAACCTGGACGTCTGCGGTAAATGTCACCCGTTCTACACTGGTAAGCAGCGTGAAGTTGCCACCGGTGGCCGCGTTGACCGCTTCAACAAGCGTTTCAGCGTGCCGGGCGCTAAAAAATAAGTTTTCTGAGCGGAATGATTCGCGCCTGGCGCTGAGTCATTCTGCTCTGCTGTTTCCCCACGCATTATCTCTCTTTCTCTCCGTTCTCTACTCCCTGATAAAAATCCTTTTACTGCCTGTATGCGCAGCGCACGCTTACGCCCTGATTTTATACTCCGTCGCTGACTTGCCGACGCGGCGAGCGTCGGCAAGCAGAGCGCATTTAGCTGCCTGAGGTATTCAGCTCAACCACTGGGGCAATCACCTTACCGCCAATGCTGCTGATGCTTTCTACTGAAGCTGCGTTAATGTGCAGTTTCGACCCGGCAGAGATCGTGCCCGCCGAACAGAAGATAAACAGCGAGCACTTCTGGGTATCCAGCTTGCCGTTGGTATTGAGCGTCACCACGTCGCCTTTCAGGACGCCGCTGTTGGTGATGCTTTTCAGGCCGGTCGCTGTCAACTGTTTGCTGGCCGTCATCGTGCCCTGGTTAGCAAAATCGCTTGAATAAACAATCAGATTCTGGCCGTCAACGGCGGCACGGTTATCGATGCTGTTCGCCGCCAGATAAACCTGACCCTGCGACGAAAGCGAACCAGACGTCAGGCTCACGCCGTTTACCGCTTGTAGGGTCACGCCGCCGTTGCCGCTGATGGTGCCGTTACCGCTGTTGGTGATGCTGGTATTCGCGTAGGGCGCAAGAGCGCCGGTTTGATCGGGCGCAAATCCGCTTATCAGGTTGACCGTGCCGGCTGAAGCGAGCGTGCCGTTGTTGGTGATGTTACCTGCATAGGAGACCAGCTGATTAACCGACGTGCCCTGCATCGTTCCTTTATTAACGATATGGCTGGCGGTGGTCGCAGCGAGAACGCCGCTGGCGTCGACGGTGCCGCTGTTGCTGAGCTCTTTCGACGAAATCAGCTGAATGTTGGTGCCTTTCAGCGCGCCATTATTGGACATGTTGCCTGTGGAAGAAGCGCGCAGGGTTTGCGCGCTAAGAGTGCCATCATTGCTGAGAATGCCGTTAGAGGAGATCTGCAGCGTATCGGCGGAGAGAATGCCCTTATTATTGACGCCGGAGCCGGCCTGCGTCGTTTGCAGCTGAATCACGCCGGCGGTCACGCCGCCCAATGCGCTGATATCGATGCCGACGCCGCTGGCGCTGGCGCCGTCGCTGACTGCTGCGCCCGTGCTGCGGTCATAGCTGTATTTGCCGGCAATGGCGTTCAGCGAGCCGGTTTCAAGCTGACCGCTGATTTTAATCGTCTCAGCCAGAATATCGGTGTAGCTCTGGGCATTCTTCAGGCCGCTGGCGGTAACGGTGCTACCTTTGACATTGAAGCCGGTCAGCGCGCCGTCCGTCATCACCGGCGTACCCGTAGTAAGGGTGGTGCGGCTGGTGTTGATAAAGCTACAGCCGGTACAGGTAATGCCGTTCGGGTTAGCGATGATCACGTCGGCAGTCTGGCCTGCCACTTCCAGCGCGCCTTTAAGCTGACTGGCTTTATTAGAGATCACTTCGTTCAGAATGACTTTCGCGGAGGCGGCCAGGTTAGGGTTTTTCGCGATATTGCCGCTTTCGCGTACCAGATCGGCGGTGCTGTTGTTCAGTACTGTTCCATTGCTGCCGACGTTAAATTCCGTCCACATATTATGCGACAGGCCATTGGCGTCAGCGGCGTTGATATCGACGACAGTGGTGCCGTTGGCATGTTGCCAGGTAGATGGATTCGCCAGAACCGCTGGCGAAGCCAGCACTGAAATAACTAAAAATAGCGGGTTGAGTTTACTTTTTTTCATCATTTATCCTTATATTCAAGTTTCATTTTTCCTTAATAAGCAAGCCAACGTAGTGTGTTCCTCCTTATTAATATTTCCACTGCAGAGAGAAGCCCAGCGTAAGCGGGTCAGTGTGAAACGCCTGAGGTTGGTAAAGCGGCAGGCCGGCAAAGAGATCGTAGTGGGTCTGCCACAGATCACCCTGTACGCCAGCCACGCCTCCCGCTAAGGTTTTGCCAGAATAATATTGCTGGCTGCTATGGCCGATTGCCTGGCCGATATCGAGTCCTATATAGGGCTGATAATGCTTTCCATCTCTTATCCAGCTAATATCGTTGCGCAGAAACCAGCCCTGATTATCCTGCAGGCTATATTCGCCGTCGAAACCGCGTACGTTCCAGCGATTGCCTAACGCCAGCCGATCGAGCGAAGAGAGTGAGTCGGGCGAAAGCTGGATATTTAAATAAGGGGAGTAATTAAATTTCTCATCAAACAGCGCAAAATTAACGGCTGCTTTTACATCCAAAATAATAATGCGTCCGCGCTTATCTACCAGCCCGCTCTTTTTTTCCAGCGTGTCGTCGCTGCCGAACCAAGGCATATTGTTTTGATAGCTCAGCGTGGCGGCAACGGCGGCGCGATCAAAATAGCGCTGATGCGAAAGAAGCAATTTCCAGCCCGCACTTTTTTTATGCATGCTGCTTAATTCATAATCATCAAAGTAGTAGCGCGTCGCGGCGCGATAAAGCTGTAGTCCGGCGGTGGTTTTCTGGTGCACCGTGTGCGACAGCAGGCGATTAAGCTGTGCGCTGTAATAGCTGTTTTTATTATTAAGCATCCAGTCGGCATAGCTGCCCTGAATATGCTGGTGGTAGCGGCTCTGGCTGGCGTAGAGATCCAGCGACCAGAAGCCCCAGGGAAGGGAGTAGCCTAACGCGCGGTTGCGGCTCCCTTCAGGCTTGTGCCGCGTGCTGATATCCTGGCCCATCGAGAAAAACAGGGTGTCGCTGAGTGAAGTGGCGTTATGCAGATAGATTGCGCCACCTGCCTGATAGCGCCCGGTGCTTTTGCTGCCCGCGTCGTTTAGCCAGGCGCCCACCTGCCAGTATTTATCCTGATGGCGGTTAATCAGGATATCGCTTTCCCCTTTTTCCTCGCCGGGAACCACCTGAATTTTTACCGTCGCGCCTGGTGTACGTTGTAAATTGAAACTGCCCTGTTCCAGTTCGCTGAGGTTCAGCAGATCGCCCTCGCCGAACGGCAGCGTATTTCGCAGGTTGATATAGTCAGAGCTGCCTTTAACAAGCTTAATTTTGCCGACCTTACCCGCTTTAATATCAAACTGCAGCGTTCGGCGATGTAAATCCTGAGCCGGCATATCTATGCGAGTCGTAATATAGCCCAGGCGAATAATCTCATTTTGTAATGTGCTCGCTAACAGGCGTATGCCTTTAATTCCCAGGCATTGTCCTTCAGCCTGGCGAGTAAAGTTATTCAGGCTCGCAAGTTTTAACTGCGGGGAGTCCTGCGTCCATTTTACTTTATCGACAGGATAGCAGGGCCTTTCCTGAGGAAAGTGCAAAATGGCTTTATTTTCCTCTTCACGACTGGAGCGCGTGTCGGGCAGAGTCGCCTGCAGGCGCTGTTTTCTGATTTTATCCCGTTCGATTTGGCCGGCTGCCTGACTGCTTAACGTTTCTATTCTGTTTTCAGGTAATTCGGATGCCGCTTTGGCTGCGTTATTCCATACAGATAAAATTATAATTAAAACAGAAAGGCTGCTCCTTGTATTTAGAAAAATATCCATTTATTACGCCACATGGGTGAATTAAGCAGCGGAGGAGTTTACGGTTTTTGCCCCTGGCGAACAATAGCGCTTAATTTAATGTGGTGATGATTTGATGACGGATGTTAAATTGAAATAAGACAGACATTCATTATTTTTGATGTGAATGCTTTATTACTAATAAGGCGGGAGAAAACTATGGCAGCAGAGTCTCAAACGATAATCTGCTGCCAGCGGCAGGCGACGCTATCAATATTCCCAGGTGTCGGGATCGACGCCTTTTTCGCGCATGATTTTTTTCGCTTCTTCCGGAATTTCATCGCTGCGTTCTTTACGCAGATCGACATCGTCCGGCAGCGGTTGTCCGGTGAAGGCATGCAGAAAGGCTTCACACAGCAGTTCGCTGTTTGTGGCGTGACGCAGGTTGTTCACCTGACGACGAGTGCGCTCATCCGTTAAAATTTTCAGCACGCTCAACGGGATAGAGACAGTGATCTTTTTAACCTGCTCACTCTTCTTACCGTGTTCAGCGTAGGGGCTGATATATTCGCCGTTCCATTCAGCCATGGGTTACCTTAATCAAAAGTTGAAAGTGGGAAATCCGTGGATTATGCCCGATTTTACCGTGCCTGACCTCTTGAACTGCGGGGTTTCTTCATCCTGGCCGCAAAAGCGGACGCAAAACGCAGGCAATGAGGGGTAATTTTAGCGGGTTATAGCATTCTGCTCAATCTATACGCAAAGACATTTAGATGTCCAGATGTATTGACGTCCAATTGTGGAATGTTATCCTGATGCCTCTTTATTACTCTCTTCAGGAACAAAAAGCACCATGACGCGTAAACAGGCAACCATCGCAGTCCGCAGCGGTTTGAATGATGACGAGCAATATGGCTGCGTTGTCCCGCCGATTCACCTCTCCAGCACCTATAACTTCCTCGATTTTAACGAACCGCGCGCGCATGACTATTCGCGCCGCGGCAACCCGACGCGCGACGTGGTGCAGCGCGCGCTGGCAGAGCTGGAGGGCGGGGCGGGCGCGGTGCTGACCAATACCGGCATGTCGGCGATCCATCTGGTGACGACGGTGTTCCTGAAGCCGGGCGATCTGCTTGTCGCCCCGCACGACTGCTATGGCGGCAGCTATCGCCTGTTCGACAGCATGGCGAAGCGCGGCGCTTACCGCGTGAAGTTTGTCGATCAGGGCGATCGCGCGGCGCTGGATGCGGCGCTGGCGGAAAAACCGAAGCTGGTGCTGGTGGAGAGCCCGAGCAATCCGCTACTGCGCGTGGTGGATATCGCTGCCATCTGCGAGGCGGCGCGCGGCGCAGGCGCCGTTAGCGTGGTCGACAATACGTTCCTCAGTCCGGCGCTGCAAAATCCGCTGGCGCTGGGCGCGGACCTGGTGATCCACTCCTGCACCAAATATCTCAACGGCCACTCCGACGTGGTGGCGGGCGCGGTGATTGCGAAAGATCCGGCGCGGGTAACTGAACTTGCCTGGTGGGCGAACAATATAGGCGTCACCGGCGCCGCTTTCGATAGCTACCTGCTGCTGCGTGGGCTGCGCACGCTGGCGCCGCGTATGGCGGCGGCGCAGCGCAACGCGCTGGCGATTGTGAGCTATCTGCAACAGCAACCGCTGGTAAAAAAGCTGTATCATCCTTCGCTGCCGGAAAACGCCGGACATGAATACGCGGCGCGTCAACAGCGCGGCTTCGGCGCGATGCTGAGTTTCGAGCTGGACGGCGACGAAGCCTTGCTGCGTCGTTTTCTCAAGGCGCTGCAGCTGTTTACGCTGGCGGAATCGCTCGGCGGCGTAGAAAGCCTGATTTCCCACACGGCGACCATGACGCACGCCGGCATGTCGGCGGAAGCGCGCGCGGCGGCAGGCATTTCCGAGACGCTGCTGCGCGTCTCGGTGGGCATTGAGGATCATGAAGATTTAATTGCCGATCTGGATAATGCGTTCCGGACGGCATCCGAGGGTTAAAAATGACGATTTCAGCCGGCGCGGCAACGCCGAATAGTAAGCAGTTGCACAAATTTGGCGGCAGCAGCCTGGCGGATGCGCGCTGTTACCAGCGCGTCGCCAGCATCATGGCGGATTACAGTCAGCCGGGCGATTTGATGGTAGTGTCCGCGGCTGGCTCTACCACTAACCAGCTGATTAGCTGGCTAAAGCTTAGCCAGAGCGATCGCCTGGCCGCGCATCAGGTGCAACAGGCTTTACGGCGTTATCACAGCGAGCTGATCGCCGGACTGCTGCCGGTTGAATATGCCGAGCCGCTTATGGCGAATTTTATTCGCGATCTGGAAAAACTCGCCGCGCTGCTCGACGGCGTCATCAGCGACGCGGTCTACGCCGAAGTGGTCGGCCATGGCGAAGTGTGGTCGGCGCGGCTGATGGCGGCGGTGCTGAGCCAGCGCGAGATCGACGCCTGCTGGCTCGACGCGCGCGACTTCCTGCGGGCAGAGCGCGCCGCGCAGCCGCAGGTCGACGAAGGCAAATCCTGGCCGCTGCTGCAAACGCTGCTGGCGCAGCATCCGCACCAGCGTATCGTAGTGACCGGCTTTATTAGCCGCAACGACGCGGGCGAGACCGTGCTGCTGGGGCGCAACGGTTCCGACTACTCCGCCACGCAGATCGGCGCGCTGGCGGGCGTCGGCCGCGTCACCATCTGGAGCGACGTCGCCGGCGTTTATAGCGCCGATCCGCGTAAAGTTTCCGACGCCTGCCTGCTGCCGCTGCTGCGCCTCGACGAAGCGAGCGAACTGGCGCGCCTCGCCGCGCCGGTGCTGCATACGCGCACGCTGCAGCCGGTTTCCGGCAGCGATATCGATCTGCAACTGCGCTGCAGCTATCAGCCGGAGCAGGGCTCGACGCGCATCGAGCGCGTGCTGGCGTCCGGCACCGGCGCGCGCATCGTCACCAGCCATGACGATGTCTGCCTGATTGAGGTTCAGGTGCCGGATCGGCACGATTTCGCGGCGCTGCATAAAGAGGTCGAGCTTCACCTCAAGCGGGCGCAGCTACGCCCGCTGGCGACCGGCGTGCATCCGGATCGCCAGCTGCTGCAGCTCTGCTATACCGCCGAAGTGGTCAACAGCGTGTTTCAGCTGCTGCAGGATGCGGGCCTGCCCGCTCATCTGCAGCTGCGCGAAGGGCTGGCGCTGGTGGCGCTGGTCGGCGCGGGCGTCACGCGCAACCCGCTGCACAGCCACCGTTTCTGGCAGGAGATCCAGGACCAGCCGGTCGAGTTCGTCTGGCAGTCGGAAGATCACATTAGTCTGGTGGCGGTGCTGCGCGTCGGGCCGACGCAGTCGCTGGTGCAGGGGCTGCATCAGTCGCTGTTCCGCGCGGAAAAACGCATCGGCCTGATGCTGTTCGGCAAAGGCAATATCGGCTCGCGCTGGCTGGAGCTGTTCGCGCGCGAGCAGGAGGCGCTGTCGGCGCGCACCGGCTTTGAATATGTGCTGGCGGGCGTGGCGGACAGTCGACGCAGCCTGCTGAGCTATGAGGGGCTCGATGCCAGCCGCGCGCTCGCCTTCTTCGATGACGAAGCGGAGGAGCGCGACGAAGAGTCGCTGTTCCTGTGGATGCGCGCGCATCCGTTCGACGATCTGGTGGTGCTCGACGTCACCGCCAGCACGCCGCTGGCGCAGCAGTATCTCGATTTCGCCAGCCACGGCTTTCACGTCATCAGCGCGAATAAAGTCGCCGGGGCGTCCGACAGCCAGACCTGGCGGCAGATCCGTGATGCCTTTACCAAAACCGGGCGACACTGGCTCTATAACGCCACGGTGGGCGCCGGGTTGCCGATTAACCACACGGTGCGCGATCTGCGCGACAGCGGCGACACCATTTTAGCCATCAGCGGCATCTTCTCCGGCACGCTCTCCTGGCTGTTCCTGCAGTTTGACGGCACGGTGCCCTTTACCGAGCTGGTGGATCAGGCGTGGCAGCAGGGCCTGACCGAACCCGATCCGCGCGTCGACCTGTCAGGTCAGGACGTGAAGCGCAAGCTGGTGATCCTCGCGCGCGAGGCGGGCTACAATATTGAGCCTGACCAGGTGCGCGTCGAGTCGCTGGTGCCGACCGGCTGCGAGGCGGGATCGATCGACGACTTCTTCGAGCATGGCGACGCGCTTAACGAGCAGATGCTGCAGCGTCTGGAAGCGGCGCAGGAGATGGGGCTGGTGCTGCGCTATGTGGCGCGTTTCGACGCCAGCGGCAAAGCGCGCGTCGGCGTCGAAGCGGTGCGGCCGGAGCATCCACTGGCGTCGCTGCTGCCGTGCGATAACGTCTTCGCAATCGAAAGCCGCTGGTATCGCGACAATCCGCTGGTAATCCGCGGTCCTGGCGCGGGACGCGACGTCACCGCCGGCGCAATTCAGTCCGATATTCATCGACTTGCTCAACTGCTGTAATCTTTTGCGCGCCTGCCCCGGAGGCAGGCGCGCAACGCCGCTTTTTCCTCCGCATGAATTTCCCTCACTCTGTTTGAACATTTGTCACGCCGCTTTATCACTTTTCAGTTGACGACTCCCTGAGATTGGGTCATTTTGTGCATCTGGACGTCTAAACGTATGGATGTTCGCAGATCGCAAATTAACCCGACGTTTTTGATGAGGTAAGCAGGATGAGTTTCTTTCATGCCAACCAGCGCGAAGCGCTGAATCAGAGCCTGGCGGAGCTGAACGGGCAAATTAATGTCTCATTCGAGTTTTTTCCGCCCCGCACCAGCGAAATGGAAGAGACCCTGTGGCACTCCATCGATCGTCTCAGCAGCCTGAAGCCGAAATTCGTCTCCGTTACCTACGGCGCCAACTCCGGCGAGCGCGACCGCACCCACAGCATTATTAAAGGCATTAAAGATCGCACTGGCCTCGAAGCGGCACCGCACCTGACCTGCATTGACGCCTCGCGCGACGAGCTGCGCGCGATTGCGGAAGATTACTGGAACAACGGCATTCGCCATATCGTGGCGCTGCGCGGCGATCTGCCGGCGAACGGCGGCAAACCTGATATGTACGCCTGCGATCTGGTGTCGCTGCTGAAAGAGGTCGGGGATTTTGATATTTCGGTGGCCGCCTACCCGGAAGTGCATCCCGAAGCGAAAAGCGCCCAGGCTGACCTCATCAACCTGAAGCGTAAAATCGATGCGGGCGCCAGCCGCGCCATCACCCAGTTCTTTTTCGACGTCGAGAGCTACCTGCGCTTTCGCGACCGCTGCGTCGCCACCGGCATCGACGTCGAGATCGTGCCGGGTATTCTGCCGGTATCGAACTTTAAACAGCTAACGCGATTCGCTACTATGACCAACGTGCGCGTGCCGGGCTGGATGAACGCGATGTTTGAGGGGCTGGACGATGACCCGGAAACGCGCAAAATGGTCGGCGCCAATATCGCCATGGATATGGTAAAAATTCTGTCGCGCGAAGGGGTGAAGGATTTCCACTTCTATACGCTAAACCGCGCAGAAATGAGCTACGCCATTTGCCATACGCTGGGCGTACGGCCGGTTCTGGCCGCCTGAGGGGCCTGACGGGGCAGCGCTGCTGCCCCATGTATCGCTAAAACACCACCGCCTGACCATCCTTTCTGCTCTCTGTCGCCGCGATATAGAACCCCTGCGGGTCGCGAACGATCGCCTGCGCGCCGCCGAAGTTATAGCCCTGCAGCGGATCCTCCAGCGTCACCTGATGTCCCAGCCGACGCAGCGCCGCCAGCGTATTGCGCTCAAGCGAGGATTCGAACACCACGTGCCGACCCTGCTCCACGCGCCAGCGCGGCGCGTCGATTGCCGCCTGCGGATTCTGTTTGTGCAGCATAATGCGCAGCGCCAGCTGCAGGTGGCCCTGCGCCTGCATCGGCCCGCCCATGACGCCGAATGACATGAGCGGCGCGCCCTGCGCGTCGAGCGCGAAAGCCGGGATAATGGTATGGAAAGGGCGCTTGCCGCCCGCCACCACGTTGGGATGCGCGGGATCGAGCGAGAAACCCGCGCCGCGATTTTGCAAACTGATGCCGGTGCCAGGCACCACCACGCCGGAGCCAAAGCCCATAAAGTTCGACTGAATAAAAGAGACCATCATGCCGCTGGCATCGGCGGCGCTGAGATAGACGGTGCCGCTCTGCTGCGGCGCGCCGAAGACGAAGTCGCCCGCGCGTTGAGGATCGATTAGCGCCGCGCGCTGACGCAGATAGCTCTCGCTCAGCAGCCGCTGCGCCGGAAACTCAAGATGATCTTCATCGCTGACGTAACGCGCCAGATCCACCAGCGCCAGCTTCATCGCCTCAATAGAGAGGTGCAGCCAGGGAACGGAGTCGGGCGCGTAGCGGCCGATATCAAGCTGTTCGAGGATGCCCAGCGCAATCAGCGTGGCGATCCCCTGGCCGTTGGGCGGCAACTCCTGTACCGATCCGCCGGCAAACGGCTGCGACAGCACGCTGACCCAGTCGGCGCGATGTCTGTCGAGATCCTCCAGCGTCAGCGCGGCGTTATGCTGGCGGGCGAAGGCGACCATCTTTTGCGCCAGCTCGCCGCGATAAAAACTCTCTCCGTTGCTTTCGGCGATCGCTTGCAGCGTGTCGGCCTGTGCCGGATTGCGAAACAGTTCGCCAGCGCGCGGCGGCCTGCCGTCGGGCGCAAAACATGCGCAAAAGCCGGGCTGATGCTGGAGCTTGTCGAAACCGCGCTGCCAGAGTTCGGCGATCAGCGGCGAGACCGGAAAACCGTTGCGCGCGTAGTCGATGGCAGGCTGCGCCAGCGTGGTCAGCGGCAGGGTGCCGAAGCGTTGCGCCAGCGCCGCCCAGGCCGATACCGCGCCCGGCACGGTGACCGCTTCCCAGCCGATCTCCGGCATGCGGCTGCGGCCAACGAAGCGCCCGGGATGCCAGGCGGCCGGCGCGCGGCCCGACGCGTTCAGACCATGCAGCCGACTGCCGTCCCAGATGATGGCGAAGGCGTCGCTGCCGATGCCGTTGCCGGTCGGCTCCAGCACCGTCAGCGCCATGGCGGTGGCGATCGCCGCGTCCACCGCGTTGCCGCCCTGCAGCAGCATACGCAAACCCGCCTGCGACGCCAGCGGCTGAGAAGTGGCCACCGCGTTGCGGCCCATCACCGGCACGCGATGCGACGCGTAGCTGGCGTGAAAATCGAACTCAGAATGCATTTCCCGTTCCTTAGCTGAGTGCAGCTGCGCCATAACGATGCGCCGAGGTGGTGCAATGCCTATCCTGTCGCAGGCCGGGGGAGAGGTGAAACAAGAAAAAATCACAGGCTTTGCATCCTGGCGCGATTTTTGCCTGATTATTAGACAGAAAGCGTTACAGTAGCAGTGTAAACGGTGCGCATTTTTTGCAATTTTTGCGCTTTTTTTAAGCGCAGCGCGGCGGGTTTGCCTTTTGTGATCAAGGGCTTGTTTTGCTTATAGCAAAAAGGACAGCTTTAGCTAAAAAAATAATCGATATTCACGCAGCAAATCGTCAGGTCTCTATCCATACTTAGAATCCCGGCGAGATGGCGCATTGCTCTGACAAACTTATCAGGCAGTGGGCATCAGGCTGTGTCCCGTAGGGGTTTCACTAACGATAACCATAAACCCTTGCGGGATACAGCCTGCAAAGATCGGTGTGTGAACCATTTGGTTTTTACCTCTACTTTCACGTGATTCATAGTGAGTTTTAAGGAGTTCTCTATGGAAGTAAAAGATCCTGTTTTTGAATTGCTCAGCAGCCTTGAGCAGATTGTACTGACACGTGATGCAACACCTGCCACAACCGAAATTCAGCTTCAGCCCGCCATGCCAGAGCCGCAGCGCCTGCGTGAGTTAACCGGAATGAAAGTAGATGAATTTGCCAAAGTGATGGGCGTCAGCGTCTCCTCGGTAAAAAGCTGGGAAGCGCGCCGTACACGTCCTTCCGCGACGGCGCAGAAACTGATGAAATTGCTGCATGCAAATCCCTATCTCGGACGGCAGTTACTGGACTAAAAACAAGAAAAAAAGATAACCCGCCAGCGGCGGGTTTTTTTTTAGCTCAGCTCGCCATATTTCGCCGCCTGTTTAACGAACCAGCTTTCCGGCACGCTGTAGGGCGGTTGGCCGAGCTGCGCGATCCCCTGTTCGATAATGGCGCTGGCCTGCTGCCATAGCTGGGCGTCTCCCTGCTTCAGCAGTTGGATCTGAACGCGTTTCTCTACCAGATAGATACGGGCGAAGTGGGGATCGAAGCGTACGATGGCGCGCGTATTATCGATAATATCGGCCAGCTTGATGGTTTGCGCCTCGGGCGACGCCTCGGCGGTATGGCGAAAGTGCGCCAGCTTGCGCGCGGCGCGGTTTTTCGCCTGCGGCTGGGCGCTGTCGGTCAGCATCCCGACCAGCTGCGCCACGCGCGAACCGAAGTGTGATTCAATGTCGGCTAGCGTGGTGGCGGTATCCTCAACCGTATCGTGCAGCCAGGCGGTCGCCAGCAGGGCGTCGTCTGCGCTGACGCTGCGCACCAGCTCCGCCACGGCGGCGGGATGAACGATATAGGGTTCGTCGGTGTATTTGCGCCGTTGACCGGCTTCAGCATGAGCGCGCGTCGCGTAGCGTCGCGCCTGCTCTTCCAGAGATTCCAGCATGCAAAAGCCCTCCTGGTGAAAAGTTGCTTGCAATTATCTAGCGCGCTATTTATATTGATTGCCATGAACAGTAACCAAAATGACAAAAAAGTGAAGGCGGCGCCACTGTTGGTCAATCAACAGCTCTGCTTCGCGCTCTATTCCGCCAACCTGGCGATGAATAAAGTCTATCGGCAACTGCTGTCGCAGGTCGACCTCACCTATCCGCAATATCTGGTGATGCTGGTGCTGTGGGCGCAGGACGATCTCACCGTCTCTGAAATCGGCGAGCAGCTGTTTCTCGATTCCGCCACGCTGACGCCGCTGCTGAAGCGGCTGGAAAGCGCAGGATTGATTAACCGCCAGCGTTCGCGTCAGGATGAACGTCAGGTGGTCGTGACGCTGACGGATCAGGGTCGCGAACTGCAAAGCCAGGCGAGCGCCATTCCGGAGACGGTCCAGTGCGCCACGGCCTGCGATGAAGAGACGCTGCTGGCGCTGAAGAACGGGCTCGATTTACTGCGCGACAATCTTAACCGGTCGCGCTGAAGATTTAGCGGGCGCTCGCGCCCGTCGAAACACCTGCTACACTTTTATTAATCGCGTACGATTAAATCGTTTATAAAGAGAGGAAGTTATGTCTTTAGAGAAAGTTGTTTATACCGCAAAAGCCAAAGCAACCGGCGGCCGTGATGGTCGTGCAACCTCTTCTGACGGCGTGCTGGACGTGAAGCTGGGCGTGCCGAAAGAGATGGGCGGCGCCGGCGGCGAAGTGACCAACCCGGAGCAGCTGTTCGCTGCCGGCTATTCCGCCTGTTTCCTCGGCGCGATGAAATTTGTAGCGGGCCGCGACAAAATCGCGATGCCGAAAGACGCGTGGATTGAAGGCGAAGTCGGTATCGGCCCGATTCCGAACGGTTTCGGCATCGAAGCCAAACTGAATATTCACCTGCCGGAGATGGACGAAGCGGAAGCGCAGAAGCTGGTTGACGCCGCCCATATCGTTTGTCCGTACTCTAACGCCACGCGCAATAATATCGACGTGACGCTGAATATCATTCGCTAAGTTTTACGGGCCCGGCAGCGGGCCCGCTTTCATTTTCCCCGCTTTCTGGCGCCTCTTCGCCGCCGTCTTTTCTGGCCTCGCTGGTTATTTTATGTTCTACTGTGCAGCCTCGTGAAAGAGCCGTCCGATCCCGTTCAGATTCTTCCTGTTCGCCTGACAATCGTCATGTCTCTGCGCTAATTAAACGAACTCTTCCGCGTTGCGATAGTCACAATAGCGTTCAACATCGTGCTTAAGTCCCGGGAAAACCCTTTAAGATGAATTATATTAAGACCATAACTCAGCAAAAGCTGTCGCTGCTGCTGGCGTTATATATCGGCATCCTGCTGAATTTGCCGATCTTTTACCGTCGTTTTGACGGCTTTCTTACCAAATCCACACCCACCAACTGGCTGACGGCTTTCACGGAAGTGATGGCTATCGTCGTGCTGACTTTTTTCCTGATGCGTTTGCTGTCGCTGGGCGGCAAGCGGCTCTATCGCGTACTCGCGACGCTGCTGGTACTGATTTCCGTCGCCGCAGCCTACTATATGGCCTTTTTTAACGTGGTCATCGGCTACGGCATCGTCGCCTCGGTGATGACCACCGACGTTGACCTGTCGAAAGAGGTGGTCGGCCTGCACTTCGTGCTCTGGATGGTCGGCGTCAGCGCGCTGCCGCTGCTGATGATCTGGCGTAATAACCTCAGCCAGACGCTGATGGAGCAGCTGCGCACGCCGGGACAGCGCCTTAAGCCTGCGCTGTTGATGGTGCTGTGCGTGGCGCTGGTGTGGCTGCCGATCCGCTATTTCGACAAGCTGCAAAAGGCCAATGAAGAGATCACCAATATCGATCTGCCGAGCTACGGCGGCGTGGTGGCGCACTCTTATTTGCCGTCAAACTGGCTGGCAGCGGTAGGGCTGTTTGCCTGGACGCGCATTGATGAGACGCTGGACAGTCAGGAGCTGCTCGATCCGGCGAAGAAGTTTACCTATGTCGCGCCGCCGGGTATCGACGATACCTATGTGGTGTTTGTGATCGGCGAGACCACGCGCTGGGATCATATGGGCATGCTGGGCTACGATCGCGATACCACGCCGAAGCTTTCCAAAGAGAAGAATCTGGTGGCGTTCCGCGGCGAGTCGTGCGACACCGCCACCAAGCTGTCGCTGCGCTGTATGTTCGTGCGCGAAGGCGGTACCGAGGATAGTCCGGGACGCACGCTGAAAGAGAAGAATATTTTCGCCGTGATGAAGGAGCTGGGCTTTTCGTCCGAGCTGTTCGCCATGCAGAGCGAGGTCTGGTTTTACGATAATGCGGAGGTCGATAATTTCGCCTTCCGCGAGCAGATTGGCTCGGAGCCGCGCAACGCAGGCAAGTCGGTTGACGATATGCTGCTGGTGCCGGAGCTGAAGGCGTCGCTGGATCGCTATCCGCACGGCAAGCATCTGGTGGTGCTGCATACCAAAGGTTCGCACTATCTCTATTCGCAACGCTATCCGCGCAGTTTCGCGCGCTATCAGCCGGAGTGTATGGGCGTCGATGAGACCTGCAGCAAGGCGCAGCTGATTAACGCCTACGATAACTCGATTCTTTACGTGGATAGCATGCTCGATAGCGTGTTCGATCAGCTGCGCGATAAGAAAGCGATTGTGTTTTATGCCGCCGACCACGGCGAGTCGATTAGCGAGAATATGCATCTGCACGGTACGCCGCGCGAGCTGGCGCCGCCGGAGCAGTTCCGCGTGCCGATGATGGTGTGGGCGTCGGATAAGTATCTGGCCGATGCCAATAACCGCGCTAATTTCGAGCGTCTGCAGGCGCAGCAGCGCGTCGGGAAGACGCATCGCCACGTTGAGCTGTTCGATACGATTCTGGGCTGTCTGGGCTACAGTTCGCCGAACGGCGGTATTAAAGCGGCGAATAACTGGTGCCAGGCGCCGGTTTCGCCACATAGCGACGCGCGCGATGTGACTGAGAAGCACCAGAATTTTGGCGGGCAGGCTGCTTTCCAGGCGAACGCGGCTAAACCGCTAAAAAGCGGTTGACGCTGACAATCGGGCGCAGTAACATGCGCCCCCATCGGTGAGTGGCGCAGCCTGGTAGCGCACTTCGTTCGGGACGAAGGGGTCGGAGGTTCGAATCCTCTCTCACCGACCAGATTTAAGAAACCTGCTTGAAAAAGCAGGTTTTTTTTCGTCTGTAGAAAAGCGGGCTGCTGGCTGCAAGCTTTTTGCCGACGCGGATGGTATGGACGGATCGCAAAGTCGCTGTACGCATCCCTGCGCGCTCGGCCCGCGACGGCCCTGTCGCGGGACGCTTTGCTCTTCCGTCCATGCCATCCGCGTTTCGACTGAGGCGCTGTCTGTTTGAAAAGAGATTGCTCGCAACTCGTGTTTCTCCGTCCATGCCATCCGCGTTTCGACTGAGGCGCTGTCTGTTTGAAAAGAGATTGCTCGCGACTCGTGTTTCTCCGTCCATACCATCCGCGTTTCGACTGAGGCGCTGTCTGTTTGAAAAGAGATTGCTCGCGACTCGTGTTTCTCCGTCCATACCATCCGCGTTTCGACTGTGGCGCTGTTTGTTTGAAAAGAGATTGCTCGCGACTCGTGTTTCTCCGCCCATGCCATCCGCGTTTAAGCTCAGGTACGGCCTGTTTGAACATATGTCGCCTGAGAACTTTAATGCAGCATATGGGCACTTGCTTTAATGTCATTCTCTTCATGCTCGAATGCGCTATCCAATAAAAAGCAGGCATGATTAAAATGTCATTCGCATAAGTTTTTGTGAGGCGTTAACCGCGCGTATCAAACAATTTCGCCGGCTCTTTTTTCGAAATAATATCGCCTGTGATTGTTTCTACTTTTTCCCACCGTTTTATTAAAAACGTCACAAAATTCCTCCTTGCCGCCATTCCGGCGGGTTTCATCTGATTATTGCCGCTTTCAACGCGCTAACGCGCGCCGCGTCTGGCCCAGACGCTTATTTCGCATCGCGTTTTTCTTATGACCTTTTTTATCGTCATGCGGATTGCTTATGCCTGAATCCCAGCATTTTCCACTGGCTGGACGCGATAACGCACGCTAAATCGTTCAGTTATTCAACATTTATCGCGCAAGCGCCGCTGTTTTTTAGCGGTGAGAATCACTGTCAATTATCGTCAGGGTTAGTGAGATATATGGTCTGACGGCGAAAAGCGCTGTGCAATATCTGGCGATTAAGCGAGAAGGCTTTTTTTTACCGTTGCTTGCTATTCCTCACACTCTGTGTAAATAACTCGCGGCTGTATTGACGTTCATTGCAACTGTTGACAAATTGATGCGTCAATAAAGTTGCAGAAGCGGCGTGATCCGGCAGTTTCCACGGCGTCGGGAAAACACAACAAGAACGCTCCGCACTTTCGACCACGTCAGTGGTCCGCCTGAACCGCATAAAAAAAACAGAGGTCGGGCAATACACACAACATCACATCACAATGGAGCAAAAGCATGATCAACTCCCTGGCCAAATCCAGGATGCTGAAGGTCGGTCTGAGCCTGATTGCTATGACCGTCGCCGCAGGTGTTCAGGCAAAAACCCTCGTTTACTGTTCAGAAGGCTCGCCGGAAGGCTTTAACCCGCAGCTGTTCACCTCTGGCACCACTTATGACGCCAGCTCCGTGCCAATCTATAACCGTCTGGTTGAGTTCAAAATAGGCACCACCGAGCTGCAGCCTGGCCTGGCGGAGAAGTGGGACGTCAGCGATGACGGTAAAACCTACACTTTCCACCTGCGTAAAGGCGTGAAGTGGCAGACCACCAAAGAGTTTAAGCCGACGCGTGAATTCAACGCCGACGACGTCGTGTTCTCGTTCGAGCGCCAGCTGGATAAAAACAACAGCTTCCACAACGTTTCCGGCGGCAGCTACGAATATTTCGAAGGCATGGATATGCCGAAGCTGATCGGCAAAATCGAGAAAGTTGACGACTACACCGTGCGCTTTACCCTGACGCGCCCGGAAGCGCCGTTCCTTGCCGACCTCGGCATGGACTTCGCGTCGATTCTGTCGAAAGAGTATGCGGACAAGATGCAGAAAGCCGGTACGCCGGAGAAGCTGGATCTGAACCCGGTTGGCACCGGTCCGTTCGTGCTGCAGCAGTACCAGAAAGATTCGCGCATTCTCTATAAGGCTAACCCGGACTTCTGGGGTACTAAGCCGAAAATCGATCGTCTGGTCTTCTCTATCACGCCGGATGCCTCCGTGCGTTACGCCAAGCTGCAGAAGGGCGAGTGCCAGGTGATGCCGTACCCGAACCCGGCCGATATCGCCAGCATGAAGAAAGACAACAAGATCAACCTGATGGAGCAGCCGGGCCTGAACGTTGGCTACCTCTCGTTCAACACCGAGAAGAAGCCGATGGATAACGTCAAGGTGCGTCAGGCGCTGACCATGGCGGTGAATAAGCAAGCGATTATCGACGCTGTTTATCAGGGCGCAGGCCAGGCCGCGAAGAACCTGATCCCGCCGACCATGTGGGGCTACAACGACGCGATTCAGGACTACGCCTACGATCCGGAAAAAGCCAAAGCGCTGCTGAAAGAAGCGGGTATGCCGGACGGCTTCTCTATCGACCTGTGGGCGATGCCGGTTCAGCGTCCTTACAACCCGAACGCGCGCCGTATGGCGGAAATGGTTCAGGCTGACTGGGCGAAAATCGGCGTGAAAGCCAAAATCGTGACCTACGAGTGGGGTGAATACCTGAAGCGCGCGAAAGCGGGCGAACACCAGTCGGTGATGATGGGCTGGACCGGCGACAACGGGGATCCGGACAACTTCTTCGCCACGCTGTTTAGCTGCGCGGCGGCAAAAGATGGCTCCAACTACTCGCGCTGGTGCTACAAGCCGTTTGAAGATCTGATCCAGCCGGCGCGCGCGGAGTCGGACCACAATAAACGTATCGAGCTTTATAAGCAGGCGCAGGTGGTGATGCATGACCAGGCGCCGGCGCTGATTATCGCGCACTCTACGGTGTTTGAGCCGGTGAGCAAAAAAGTCTCTGGCTACGTGGTCGATCCGTTAGGTAAACACCATTTCGAAAACGTCGATATCCAGGAATAACGCCTGCGGTACGGGCCGACCTGTTCGGCCCCTGAGCGGGCGCTTGCCCGCTCGGTCGACGCGCATTTTCGGCTAACTTCTTCGAATAAAACCCAACATCTTCGCGCTGCAGGAAAGCGGCGAGCCGACCAGTCTCCGACATTTGCCGCGGTAAACGTCGGGCCGGGGCCCTCGCGCCTGCGCAGCGAAAGATGACGGTTAACGCACTTTGCGTCGCCCCCGCGATTTTTTTCGGGAGCGAGTTGTGAGCAATAGATCCCGCAGCTTATCGCGGCGGGAAAAGACTGAGAATCCGGCTTATGCTGCAGTTCATACTCCGACGTCTGGGACTTGTCATCCCGACATTTATCGGCATTACCCTGTTGACCTTCGCATTCGTGCATATGATCCCCGGCGATCCGGTGCTGATCATGGCGGGCGAACGCGGGATCTCCCCGGAACGTCACGCCCAGCTGATGGCGGCCTTTGGCCTCGACCAGCCGCTGTGGAAACAGTACGTTCACTACATTTACGGCGTGCTGCATGGCGACCTGGGCATTTCGCTCAAGAGCCGCATCCCGGTATGGGATGAGTTCGTACCGCGCTTTAAAGCCACGCTGGAACTCGGCATCTGCGCCATGATCTTCGCCGTCGCCGTGGGTATCCCGGTAGGCGTTCTTGCGGCGGTGAAGCGCGGCTCTATCTTCGACCATACCGCGGTCGGCATCTCCCTGACCGGCTACTCCATGCCGATTTTCTGGTGGGGCATCATGCTGATCATGCTGGTGTCGGTGCAGCTTAACCTGACGCCGGTTTCCGGACGCGTCAGCGATACCGTGTTCCTGGACGACAGCAATCCGCTTACCGGCTTTATGCTGATCGACACCTTCTTCTGGGGCGAGGCGGGCGACTTCAAGGATGCGGTGATGCATATGATCCTGCCCGCTATCGTGCTCGGCACCATTCCGCTGGCGGTGATTGTGCGTATGACGCGTTCGGCGATGCTGGAAGTGCTGGGCGAGGATTATATCCGCACCGCGCGCGCGAAAGGCCTGACGCGTATGCGCGTTATCGTGGTTCATGCGCTGCGCAACGCCATGCTGCCGGTGGTCACGGTGATCGGCCTGCAGGTCGGCACGCTGCTGGCGGGCGCCATCCTGACGGAAACCATCTTCTCCTGGCCGGGCCTCGGCCGCTGGCTGATCGAAGCGCTGCAACGCCGCGACTACCCGGTAGTGCAGGGCGGCGTGCTGCTGACTGCGGTGCTGATTATCCTGGTCAACCTGCTGGTTGATCTGCTGTACGGCGTGGTCAATCCGCGCATACGACATAAGAAATAAGGGGGCGTCATGTCTGTTGTTGATCCCGCAAGCGTACCCGCTGCACCCAAGCCGATGACCCCCATTCAGGAGTTCTGGCACTATTTTAAACGCAATAAAGGCGCGGTCATCGGCCTGGTCTATGTGGTGTTGATGCTGCTGATCGCCATCTTCGCCGGCGCGCTGGCGCCGCATGCGCCCGCAGAGCAGTTCCGCGATGCGCTGCTGCATCCGCCGGTCTGGCAGGAAGGCGGCAGCTGGAGCTATATCCTTGGCACCGACGATGTGGGCCGCGACGTGCTGTCGCGTCTGATGTATGGCGCGCGCCTGTCGCTGCTGGTGGGCTGTATGGTGGTGGTGCTGTCGCTGATCCTCGGCGTGGTGTTCGGCCTGCTGGCGGGCTACCTCGGCGGCGTAGTGGACGCCATTATCATGCGCATCGTGGATATTATGCTGGCGCTGCCGAGCCTGCTGCTGGCGCTGGTGCTGGTGGCGATCTTCGGTCCGTCGATCGTCAACGCCTCTATCGCGCTGACCTTTGTTGCGCTGCCGCACTATATCCGTCTTACCCGCGCCGCGGTGCTGGTTGAGGTTAACCGCGACTACGTCACCGCTTCCGGCGTGGCGGGGGCGGGCATGCTGCGTCAGATGTTCGTCAATATTCTGCCTAACTGTCTGGCGCCGCTGATCGTGCAGGCGTCGCTGGGCTTCTCCAACGCCATTCTCGATATGGCGGCGTTGGGCTTTCTCGGTATGGGTGCGCAGCCGCCGACGCCGGAGTGGGGCACCATGCTCTCCGACGTATTGCAGTATGCGCAAAGTGCCTGGTGGGTGGTGACCTTTCCCGGTCTGACCATTCTGCTCACCGTGCTGGCCTTTAACCTGATGGGCGATGGCTTACGCGACGCCCTCGACCCGAAACTCAAGCAGTAAGAGGCACCGAGATGGCGTTATTAAATGTAGATAAATTATCGGTGCATTTCGGCGACGATAAGACACCGTTCCGCGCGGTCGACCGCATCAGCTATCAGGTTGAACAGGGGCAGGTCGTGGGGATTGTCGGCGAGTCCGGCTCAGGCAAATCGGTCAGTTCGCTGGCGATTATGGGCCTGATCGACTTTCCTGGCAAAGTGATGGCGGAGAAGCTGGAGTTCAACCAGCGCGACCTGAAACGCATCTCCGAGAAAGAGCGCCGCCAGCTGGTGGGCGCGGAAGTGGCGATGATTTTCCAGGATCCGATGACCAGCCTGAACCCCTGCTACACCGTCGGCTACCAGATCATGGAAGCGATTAAGGTGCATCAGGGCGGCAACCGCCGCACTCGCCGTCAGCGCGCTATCGATCTGCTGACGCAGGTCGGCATTCCCGACCCGGCGTCGCGACTGGATGTCTATCCGCATCAGCTGTCGGGCGGCATGAGTCAGCGCGTGATGATCGCCATGGCGATCGCCTGTCGGCCAAAGCTGCTGATCGCCGACGAGCCAACCACGGCGCTGGACGTGACCATTCAGGCACAGATTATCGAGCTGCTGCTGGAGCTGCAGCAGCAGGAGAATATGGCGCTGATCCTGATTACGCACGATCTGGCGCTGGTGGCGGAAGCCGCGCACCACATCATCGTGATGTATGCGGGTCAGGTGGTCGAGAGTGGCAAGGCGAGCGATATTTTCAAAGCGCCGCGTCATCCCTATACCCAGGCGCTGCTGCGCGCGCTGCCGGAGTTCGCCGCCGACAAGGCGCGTCTGGCCTCGCTGCCGGGCGTGGTGCCGGGCAAATATGACCGTCCGATCGGCTGCTTGCTGAATCCGCGCTGCCCCTACGCCACCGATCGCTGCCGTAAAGAAGAACCTGCCTTACGCGACATTCCGGGGCGTCAGTCCAAATGTCACTATCCGCTGGATGATGCCGGGAGACCGACCTATGAGTCTTGATAATACCAGGCAGGATTACCTGCTGCAGGCGATTGACCTGAAAAAACACTATCCGGTGAAGAAAGGCCTGTTCGGCCAGGAGCGCCTGGTGAAAGCGCTGGACGGCGTCTCCTTTAATCTGGAGCGCGGCAAAACGCTGGCGGTGGTCGGCGAGTCCGGCTGCGGCAAATCGACGCTCGGCCGCCTGCTGACCATGATTGAAACGCCGACTGAAGGCCAGCTCTTCTGGCACGGTCAGGATCTGCTGAAGCACGATCCGCAGGCGCAGAAGCTGCGTCGCCAGAAAATCCAGATTGTGTTCCAGAACCCCTACGGTTCGCTTAATCCGCGCAAGAAAGTCAGCCAGATTCTTGAGGAGCCGTTGCTGATTAACACTGCGCTGAGCAAGGCGGAGCGTAAAGAGAAGACGCTGGAGATGATGGCGAAGGTCGGCCTGAAAACCGAGCATTACGATCGCTATCCCCATATGTTCTCCGGCGGCCAGCGTCAGCGTATCGCCATCGCGCGCGGGCTGATGCTCGAACCCGACGTGTTGATCGCCGACGAACCGGTTTCGGCGCTCGACGTCTCCGTGCGCGCGCAGGTGCTTAACCTGATGATGGATTTGCAGCAGGAGATGGGGCTCTCTTACGTCTTTATCTCGCACGATCTCTCGGTGGTGGAGCACATTGCGGACGAGGTCATGGTGATGTATCTGGGCCGCTGCGTGGAGAAGGGCAGCAAAGAGGCGATCTTCAGCAATCCGCGCCATCCCTATACTCAGGCGCTGCTGTCGGCCACGCCGCGTCTCAACCCAGACGACCGGCGCGAACGCATCAAGCTGACCGGCGAGCTGCCCAGCCCGCTCAATCCCCCGCCGGGCTGCGCCTTTAACGCGCGCTGCCGTCGTCGCTTCGGCACCTGCGTGCAGCTACAGCCGAAGCTGAAGCGCTACGGCGATCAGCAGATCGCCTGCTTCGCCGTTGACCAGGATGAAAACCAGCCGGTCGGCGCGGCGGAAGGGATTGTTTAAACAGAGAGGCTCCGTAAGGAGCCTTTTTATTGCCCACTCTTCATACCATCTGATACATCTTCAGCCGCCGTAAAAAAATTTGCGTAAAAGATTATCGTCGCTGACGTGAGCGGCTGGCGCGACACTTTATCTAAAGCGTAAAACGCCTGTCAGGTTTGCATTAAGAAAACACGCAAAAATGTCTCGATACGCTATTGGCAGCGCCATCAAAGGGTAAGGCGTAACTTTTATTATTGAACCCCCAATAACTGCTTATCTATTTCAGTTAAGGCTAATTAATTAATTTATTGGCAAAACCGACAAGAAAGGCTTGTGCGGGTTTTAAATTAATCATAAAGATAAAACTCTTTTATTGAATGTGCGTCTTTTATAATCAGATTTTTCTCACCGGGCCTAAATGAATGTGATATATTCCTGGCAAATTTTTTCCTGAATGCAGGCCATGGCCCGATGAAAAACTATGACGATTTGCAGCGTTTCAAAGAAAAAACGCAAACGCTCGATATCGCCTTTAAAGACATGTCAGGCCAGCTACAGGAACCCGCCGAAAATAGCCAGTGGGCGCTTATTCGCCAGCTGGCGAATGAAGACGCCTCAACGCCGTTCAGCGGTAGCCAGCGTATCGATCTGCCCCAGCCGCAGCCGCTGCGCGGCGATGAGTTTCGCGCGCCAGCCGCCTCGCCGCTGATGCGGCAGCCCGCGGCGTTGCCGCCTGGCGGCGCACGCAGCCGCATTCTCGATAGCCTGACGGATCGCGCGCCTGTTGCTGCGACGCCCCGATCTTCGCTCTTTCCGGCGCCGCCTGAAGACGCGGCGCCGCCCGCCGTCGCGCCCGTTTCCGCGTCGCCTGTTCCACCGCTTAGCGTACCCATCGCGTCCGTTTCTACGCCGCCCGTTCAGGCGTTTAGTCTGCCCGCGGCCGCGCCTGCGCGCCGCTTTGGCGGCCTGTTTCGCGCGCGCCACAGCGAGCCGGTCAGCCTGCCGAAAGAAACCCTGCTCAAACCGTTACTGGAGAAGATTGCGCTATGCCGTTAGTTTGTGTGTGCTCGCCGAAAGGGGGAGTCGGGAAAACCACGCTGGCAGCCAATCTGGCCTGGGGATTAGCGCGGGCGGGCAGCAAAGTATTAGCGATCGATTTTGACGTGCAGAACGCCCTGCGTCTGCATTTCGGCGTGCCGCTCAACGACGGCCGCGGCTTTGTCGCGCGCTCGGAAGAGCAGGCGGACTGGAGCCAGTCGATCCTCACCACCGGCGGCAACATTTTCGTACTTCCCTACGGCGACGTGACCGAGCCGCAGCGCGAACGCTTTGAAGAGAACCTGGCGAAAGATCCCCACTTCCTGCGGCGCGGGCTAGATACGGTGCTGAACTATCCCGGTCTGGTGATCGTCGCCGACTTTCCGCCCGGCCCCGGCCCGGCGCTCAAAGCGATGAGCGCGCTGGCGCAAATGCATCTGGTGGTGATGCTGGCCGATACCGCCTCGGTTTCGCTGCTACCGCAAATTGAAAATAACCGCATGATTGGCCAGCCGCTGAATAATCAGCTGGGGCACTACTTCGTGCTGAATCAGAGCGACAACCGCCGCAATATTAGCCGCGACGTCACCGCTTTTATGCAGCAGCGGCTGGGCGACAGCTTACTGGGCGTGGTGCATCGCGATGAGAGCGTGGCGGAAGCCAACGCCTCCCAGCAATCGGTTTACGATTTCAGCCCTGCGTCCGCCGCCGCGTTCGATATTGAACTCATTGGAAAACGCGTGGCGAATATTCTCAATATTTCCGTCGGCAATGGCGAAGTTCAGGCGCCAATCCGCAGCAGCCACTATTAATTGCCTGGCGTCGTCAGGCTATAAAAACAGAGCTTTTCCCAGGGTGAATCATGAATAAGATCGGGTTTTACCTGTTGCTGCTGGTGCTTGCGCCAGCAGCAGCGGTGATCGTTATTACGCCGATGGACAGCCAGAAACAATATATATTTGGCTTAATCAGTATTTTAATGATGTTTTTACTGGGCTTCAGCAAAAGCCGTAAAATAACGGTGGTTATGGTTATTCTCTCTGCTCTGATGTCCACCCGATATATCTGGTGGCGCACCACAGAGACGCTCCATTTTAATTCCGAAACGGAAGCGATCCTCGGCATTGGCTTATATCTTGCTGAAATCTATGTCTGGCTGATTTTAATTCTCGGCTTTCTGCAAACCACCTGGCCGCTAAAGCGCACCATCGAACCGCTGCCGGACGACGTCAGCCTCTGGCCGACCGTCGATGTCTACGTGCCGACCTATAACGAAAGCCTCGACGTGGTGCGCGATACGGTGCTGGCGGCGCAGTGTATCGACTACCCGCGCGACAAGCTGAAGGTCTATCTGCTGGATGACGGCAAGCGGCCGGAGTTTGCGGTTTTCGCCGCCGACGTCGGCGTCGGCTATATTACGCGCGACGACAACAGCCACGCCAAAGCGGGCAACCTGAACCACGCCATGAAGATCACCAAAGGCGAGCTGATCTGCGTGTTTGACTGCGACCACGTCGCCACGCGCACCTTTCTACAGGCCACCGTCGGCCCATTCCTCTCCGATCCGAAGCTGGCGCTGCTGCAGACGCCGCACTACTTCTACTCACCCGATCCTTTCGAGCGCAACCTGCGCGCGGCGCGCACTATTCCCAACGAAGGCGCGCTGTTCTACGGCCCGGTGCAGCAGGGCAACGACAACTGGAATGCCACCTTTTTCTGCGGCTCCTGCGCGGTGATCCGTCGCGCGGCGCTGGAGGAGATTGGCGGCTTCGCGGTGGAAACGGTGACGGAAGACGCGCATACCGCGCTGAAAATGCAGCGGCGCGGCTGGGGATCGGCGTTTCTGGCCATCCCGCTGGCGGCCGGTCTGGCGACCGAGCGTCTCGGCCTGCACGTCGTACAGCGTACCCGCTGGGCGCGCGGCATGACGCAGATTTTCCGCGTCGATAATCCGCTATTGGGACGCGGCCTGAAGTGGCAACAGCGTCTCTGCTATCTCAACGCCATGCTGCACTTCCAGTTCGGCCTGCCGCGCGTGGTGTTCCTCACCGCGCCGCTCGCCTATCTGCTGTTCAACCTGAATATCATTCATTCGTCGGCGTCGCTGATCTTCGCCTATGTGCTGCCGCACCTGGTGATGTCGCTCTACGTCAACTCGCGCATGAACGGCCGCTTTCGCTACACCTTCTGGGGCGAAATCTATGAAACCGTGATGTGTTTCCATCTGGTGATCCCGACGCTGCTGACCATGCTGTCGCCCAGGCACGGTAAATTTAACGTGACCGACAAAGGCGGTCTGCTCGATCAGGGCTTCTTCGATTTTCACATTGTGCGTCCGCACGTCATCGTGGCGGCGCTGCTGGGCGTCGGCATCGCCGCAGGCGTGGGGCGCGCGGTGATGCACGACTACTTCGGCGTCGACCCTTACGTGATTGCCCTGAACGTCGGCTGGGCGCTCTTTAGCCTGATTATCCTGATGGCGGCGATCGCGGTGGCGCGTGAAACGCGGCAGGTGCGTAAAACCATCCGCATCGAGGTAGAGATCCCGGCGATTATCCACTACGCCAGCGGCATTTCGTCGCGCACCCGCACCAGCGATCTCTCCATGGGCGGCGCGCAGCTGGATGCGCCGGATAACCGTCATGAAACCGATGAGATTGAAGAGATCGATCTGCTGCTGCAGTCGGGCGCTATTACCATTCCGGTGAGCAAAATCTCCGGCGACGACAAGTCGATCCGCCTGCGCTTCGCCGCGATGCCGCTGGCGCGTCGGCGCGAGCTGGTGCGCGTGGTGCTGGCGCGCGCCGACGCCTGGCTTCAGCCGGAGTACAAAAAAGACAATGCGCTGCTGTCGCTGGGCACCATTATTCGCACCGTGTTCGAGCTGTTCTGGCTGACCTGGAAGGATCGACGCGCCAAAGGCCGCGCGCCTGCGGCGGCAAAAGAGGACGGCGCAGCATGAGAATCGCGACTCACTCTCTGCTGGCCTCATCGCTGGCGGCGGCGCTGTGGCTGAACGCGGGCTGGGCGGAAGCGCCCGATAATTCTGCCGCGCCGGTCAACAGCGCCGCGCCCGCCGCGCCGGAGTCGGCTGTGCCCGCCGCGCCGGAACCAGCCACGCCTGTTGCG
>NZ_DICD01000001.1:0-106791 GCF_002415245.1 Pantoea sp. UBA5035
TTGATGAGTTTTTGCTGCGTACCGGGTTGGGAGGGTGGGTAAGTGGACTGCCGTGTCTGTGTTTTACTGTGGGGCGAGCAGGGATAGCGCTTGTGTTCGGCTGGGCTTGTGCCGTTACGCAGCACCCCGTCAGTAGCTGAATAGGAGGGACAGGTGATAGAAACAGCAGCCTCTGGCGCTCCTTAGAAACACCTTCATACATTAATTCATTAAGTTGGCGGCATGACCCATGAAAAGCAGCAATACGCCGATTATTACGCTGGCGATGAAATACCATTTCGAAAGCCAGCAATCGTTCACGCGCTCTTTTAAGCAGGTGATGGGCTGTACGCCTTACGTCTGTCGTAAACGTCAGTTAGATCCAGAAACACAGGCGCTGCTGGAAGGCAATATTAATCCCTGCGAGCTTTGTCGACAGGCGCAGCCCGCCGTCAACAACCACAAACGCTTTACCTCTTCGCGTCTGGATATTCGCAATATCGACACCGCCGAGGCCTGTAATGGCCTGCGCTAAACTCTGCCGTTACCGCAGGAAATAAAGGGCGACTGCTGCGCCCTTTATTTCTCTACTCTTCGTCCGGCGTATAATATTGCACGCCGATCTTAATGCGTTCACGCCCGCTGGCCACGCGATGACGATTGCTGTCGCGCAGCGAATAGATACAGCCGCAATACTCCTGCTGATAAAAACGCTCGCGCTTGCTGATTTCGATCATGCGCGCCGATCCGCCGCCTTTACGCCAGTTAAAATCCCAGTAGATCATATCGGGATAGCGATTTGCAGCGCGCGCGCCGCAGTCGTTGATCTGCTGCATGTTCTTCCAGCGCGAGATGCCCAGCGAACTGGTGATCACCGGAAAGCCATGTTCATGGGCATAGAGCGCGGTGCGCTCGAAGCGCATGTCGAAACACATGGTGCAGCGCTCGCCGCGCTCCGGCTCCCACTCCATGCCTTTTGCACGCTCGAACCAGTTATCGCGATCGTAGTCCGCGTCGACGAAGGGCACGCCGAACTGCTCAGCGAAGCGGATATTCTCCTCTTTGCGCAGCTCGTACTCTTTCAGCGGATGGATATTGGGGTTATAGAAGAAAATGGTGTAATCGATGCCGGACGCCAGCATCGCCTCCATGACCTCGCCCGAACAGGGCGCGCAGCAGGAGTGCAACAGGACTTTATTGTGGCCGCCAGGCAGCGGCAGCGGCTTACGCTGAAGGGACTGAGACATACTAACTCCTTGTCAGACTATGCCGCGAGTGTAGTGTTTCGCCGATGCAGATGCAAAAAAGACGCTGGCGCGCCCTGTTTTACCACTGCAAAAGCTGCCCGGCATAGTCCACGTAGTGATGGCCGCCGCGTCCGCGATAAGCCTCCAGCTGCTGCACCAGTCCTTCGCCGCTCTGTTCGACCGTAACCGGCGCGGAGTCGCCGCCCATATCGGTTTTCACCCAGCCCGGATGCAGCGACAGCAGCGTCGCGTTATGCTGGTTAATCTGCGGCAGCAGCGCGCGGCTCAGCATATTAAGCGCCGACTTGCTGGCGGAGTAGATCGGCATCGCCGCCGTATCGTTCTCGTTCAGGCTGCCGAGAATCGAAGTGGTAAAGCCGATGACGCCGTTCTGCTTCGCCAGCAGCGGCAGCAGAGCTTCCGCGCTGCGCACCGGCGCGATGGCGTTGGTCAAAAACAGCTGCGCCAGCTCTTCGTCGCTGCTCTGCAGCAGATTCTGATGCGACGGGCCGGAAATGCCGGCGTTGATCAGGATCGCATCGAAGGTTTCGTCTTTAAGCCGCTCCGCCAGCTGACGCACCTCATCCTGATGGGTCATATCCAGCGCGTGCCACCGGGCGTCCGCCTCCGGCGCGCTGCTGCGCCAGGTGGCCGTGACCTGCCAGCCCCTGGCCGCCAGCGCCTTGACCACCGCCAGACCGATGCCGCGCGAGGCACCGATAACTAATGCTTTGCCTGTCATATCCGTTCCTCTCTGATGAAGTGACTTAAACAGCTTATAGCCTGATGAGCGGATCAGAAGGCGAGAGAAGAAATTAACCGCAGTGAGAGCACGGGGTGTAAAAAAGGCGGCCTGCGCCGCCTTATCTGTTTAGTGCGCTGCCATCTGCTCCGGCAGCTTCAGCAGCTTGCGCTTGCCAGCGACCTCGTCGGCTTTCACCGGCGTCGCGGCGTTGCCCCAGCTGTTGCGAATATAGGTCGATACCGCCGCAACCTGCTCGTCCGTCAGCTTCCAGGCAAAACTCGGCATCGCGCCGCTGGTGGGATTGCCCTGCGTGACCGCGCCGCGGCCGCCCTGCAGCACCGTGGTGATGATGGAGGAGGCGTCGTCAGCCAGCAGCCCCGGGTTGTTCGCCAGGCTGGCGGCCAGGTTCGGGATCCCTTTGCCGTCGCTGTTGTGGCAGGCGCTGCAGTTGGCGCTATAGACATTCTCGCCCATTTTCATCTGCGCGCTGTCGCGGGCCTGCGGCGGAGGCAGCTGCGTCGCAGAGGCGGGCTGCGCTTTCAAATAGGTCGCGATGGCGCGCAGATCGGCGTCGCTCAGATGCTGCGTCGAGTTGGTGACCGCTTCCGCCATCGGGCCGGACGCCACCGCGACGTGATTGCTGCCCAGCTTCAGGTAGTCCACAATCTGCTCTTTGCTCCAGCTGCCGATGCCGACATCGCGGTTCGATGTCAGGTCCGGCGCGTGCCACTCGCTGAGGTTGCTGCCCTGCAAATAGTCGCCGGTGTCGCCGCCGAGCAGATTTTTTGGCGTATGGCAGGCGCCGCAGTGCTCCAGCCCCTCGACCAGATAGGCGCCGCGATTGAACTCGGCGGACTTGCCCGGATCGCTCTCAAAGCCGCTGTTGCGGAAGAAAAGCAGATTCCAGCCCATCATCGCCAGACGAATATTATACGGGAAACCCAGATTGGTCTCCGGCACCCTGTAGCGCACCGGTTTTACCGAACGCATGTACATCCACAGGTCGTGCATATCCTGGTCGCTGACCTTCACGTAGGCGTTGTAGGGCATCGCCGGATAAAGATGTTCGCCCTCTTTGCCTTTGCCGTGCCGCACCGCGCGGTAGAAGTCGCGTTCGGTCCAGCTGCCGATACCCGTCTCTTTATCCGGCGTAATGTTGCTGGCATAAATGCCGCCGAACGGCGTGCTGATCGAGTAGCCGCCCGCGAAGGCCTCTTTGCTGCCCGGCGCGGTATGGCACGCCACGCAGTCGCCCGCTATCGCTACGTATCGGCCGCGCGCCACCGCCGCGGCATCCGCCGCCGCGGGCGGCTGGCTGGTCAGCGTCTGGTTATCCGCCACGTCATCGGCAGAGGTATCGCCGTTTTGCCACAGCAAACCTGCGGCGATAACGCCTGCGATCACCGCCGCGCCGCCTGCAAGGGTTGTTTTTTTCATATCACACCTTTACCAGTGGGCCGGGATTTTTCAGGTAGCGATCGATAATCGCCTTCGCCGTCCAGAGGCTGAGCGCGCCAATGGTGCCGGTTGGGTTGTAGCCTGCATTGTTGGGAAAAGAAGAGGCGCCAAGCACAAACAGGTTGTGCATATCCCAGCTCTGCTGATAGCGGTTAAGCACGCTGGTTTTCGGATCGACGCCCATCACCGCGCCACCGATGGTGTGGTCGCTGGCGAAGTTGTAGGGCGAATATTTGCCCGCCGCCGAGTTGGTGCCGATAACGGTTTTCGCCCCCATCGCCTTACCGATCTCGACGCTCTTCTCTTCGATAAACTTCGCCGAACGGCGGTCGTTTTCGTTGTAGTCGAAAGTGACGCGCAGCAGCGGATTGCCGTTGTCGTCTTTGTATTCCGGGTCGAGATCGAGGTAGTAATCTTCGTGCGAGAAGCTGGTGCCCTGGCCGAAGATAAAGGTGGCGTTCTGGAAGGCGTGGGTATAGGCCTTTTTCCACTCCTTGCCCCAGCGCGGCGTGCCCGGCGGCAGCGCATCGGCGTTGCCGATAGGACGCGCGCCGCGCGCCACTACCAGAATCCCGGCGCCGCCGATAAAATCTTTGTCGCTGTGGTCGAAGTTATCGCCGTTCCAGTCGTCTACCTGCTGTGAGAGCGCGCCAGCGCCGATGAACTGGTTGAGGTATTCATCTTCGAAAAAGAGGCTGGCGCCGGAGACGGTCTGGAAGCTATAAGCGCGCCCTACCGTGCCGGTTTTGCTTTCCGGATCGTAAGGCTGGCCGATTTTCGACAGCAGCAGCAGGCGCACGTTCTGCATCTGAAACGCCGACAGGATCACGATATCGGCAGGCTGTACCCACTCTTTCTTGTTCTTGTCGATATAGGTGACGCCGGTGGCGGTTTTGCCGTCTTCCGCCTTATTCACGCGTACCACGGCGGAATCGGTCAGCACGGTAAAGTTCTCACGCTGCATCAATGCCGGGATCACGCAGGCGTTCGGGCTGGATTTGGAGAAGTTGCCGCAGCCGTAATAGAGACAGTAGCCGCAATAGGTGCAAGGCCCCATGCGCACGCCGAGCGGGTTCACGTAGGCACGCGAAGTTTGCCCGGCGGGCACCATAAAAGGATGCTGGCCAAGAGATTTCGCCGCGTCGCGAAACAGGTCGGTCAGCCGCGTGCTCTCCAGGGGCGGCAGCGGATAGTCGCTGCTGCGGTTGCCTTCGAAGGGGTTGCCGTCAGGCACGATTTCGCCGTTGAGTCTGCCCGCCTTGCCGGAGACGCCGGCGATCTTCTCGAAGCGATCGTAAAACGGCTCCAGCTCGTCGTAGGTCACGCCCCAGTCCTGCAGGATCACGCCCTTAGCGATCTTCTCTTTGCCGTAGCGCGCGACCGTCTGGGTGTAAGGCTGGAAATCCCACGGCGTAAAGCGCCAGGCCATACCGGCCCAGTGCGTACCGGAGCCGCCGACGTTATAGCCCAGCTCGTTCAGGTTCCATTCACGCGTCGGCAGCGCGGTTTCTGAGCGATGGTTACGGAAGGTGGTGGTCTCCACCGCAGGCGGCAAAAGCATGCTGCGGCGGGTATCCCAGCGCAGCTCGTCGGTGTCGATAGAGGGCGGAAAATCGGTGGCGGTTTCAAACCACGGGCCGCGTTCGATGGCGACCACATTCAGGCCGGCGCGCGTCAGCTCTTCGGCAATTAACGAGCCGCACCAACCCAGGCCGACGATCACGGCGTCAGCTTTTGGACGAATATTTTGCATGTGTTAACTCACTGCTCAGTCAGACTGAAGAGTCAAAGGGTGTTGTCGATCAGGCTGGTTGGGATGATGTTGAGCTTCTTCCCTTTTTTACCAATCAGGTCGCGGAAGTCGTAGCGCGCGCCGGGAAAACCGATCATTTTCCAGCTCGCCATCTCTTTGTTGCCGCCGTAGAGGGGATCGGACAAAAAGCCTTCCCGCACGTTTTGCAGCAGCAATTCGAAGAAAACTTTGGTCTCTACGTCCGGTCCCAGATCGAGCTGGTTCGCCTCCATTCGGCGCAGCAGTTCATCCTGCTGGTCGCCGCTCAGCGCCACAAAGGTTTGACTGAATTTTTTGTTCGTGTAGGCATCAAGCGCGGCGAGACCCTGTCGGTAGCGCTGCGCGGGCGTCAGCGGCGATTGGGGTCCCTGCTCAGGCGTGCCTTTCACAAAGCGGCCCAGTCGATAGACCGCCGCCGCGCTGCCGTAATCGCCCGCCAGCTGGCGATCGATAAAAATAGCGCAGCCCGCCTCTTTGCCGCTGATGCTCAGCGCGTCAGCGGGAATAAAGCGTTCGGCGATAGCGCCGACGGTGTCGAACTCGTGCTGCGTCAGGTATTGCAGGCCGCCTTTGCGCGGCGCCGGCGGCGTATTGATTTTTCCGGGTTCCCAGGGTTGACCGCCCTGAACGGTTTCAGCTTTTGCGATGGGCAGCGACGACGCCACGCCCAGGGCAGCCACGGAGGTGAGAAACTCTCTGCGTTTCATATTTTCCCTGCCAACAAATTGATCACATTAACGGCATTGATTTATTTAACGGAAAGAAAACCATGCCAGATAGACTATTTCGGGCATAGTTATCTCCTGCGCGCCTTTTATCTGGCGACAGCGTCATTGTTTTTATTATGAGTCCTGCTCAGCGGCGGAAAGCTCTGTTCCGCCCAGAGGCTGATTGTTAATAAGAAAAAGCGCTATCCATTAATTAACAACAAAATAATCATAAATTTTTAACCTACTTTCGGAAAGCGCAGCGTTGATGGAAAGCCATCATAAATGGCTATAACTATCTATTTTTCATTAGGTTAAAACCCACACTACCCGCAACATTATAAACATGCGTGATGAATGGCTGCTGAAATAACGATCGTAATGTTAGTCTCTACCCTTTATTCGCTGCATTTTTCGCCAGAATTAACGCACGTTTTACTGCGACATAAAATTTCATTAAATCAGGCTAGCGCAACGTCTGGCGCGCTTATTAAAATGGCGACCATATTTATCAGACGCCTGCCGGTAAAACGGCGCCCGTTTAAAGCACGCAGCGGTAACGGCATGACAAATAAAGTTATGCCTGGAGCAATAATGAAAAAACTCACCCTTGAGATGGTGGCAAAAATAGCGGGCGTCGGCATCGCGACCGTCGATCGGGTATTAAACGAACGCGGCGGCGTATCCCCGGAGACGACGCGCAAGGTATTAAAAGCCGCGCGCGACATCGGACTCAAGCGGCTGCTGCCGGAGGAGTATCGTCATCCATGGCAAATAGAAGTATTTCTCAGCAATAACGGCTCGTCGTTTTTCCAGCAGCTGGTGCGCTACTTCAGCGAGGCCGCGGGCGAACTGGGTTATCGGCGTATTACGCTGCACAAAACGCTGGTCGCGGAGTCGCAGCCGGACAAGCTGGCGCAAAGCATTATCGCGCGCAGCAGCACGCGCGACGGCATCATCGTTTTCGGCCATGATTACCCGCCCATCTATCGTGCGCTGGCGCTGTGCCGCAGCCGCGGCGTGCCGGTTATTACTATTGTCACCGACCTGCCCGACGCGGATCGCCTCTGCCATGTCGGTATCGATCAGTATCAGGCGGGCCGCACCGCTGGTTTGCTGATGAGCAAGGTGGTGCATCAACCAGGCGATATTGTGATGGTGAGCGGTCGCTTCGATTACTGGGCGCATCGTCAGCGTATCGCAGGATTTCGCGAAGTAATGATGCAGCGCGCGCCGCAGCGTCATCTACGCGAAGTACTCTTCGGCCTCGATCAGCGCGACACCATCCGCACGCTGCTGGACCAGAGTCTGGCGCAGTCCCAGCACGTGGCGGGCCTGTATAACACCGGTATGGGCAACAGCGAAGTGAGCGAAACGCTGCGCGCCCATCAACTTCTTGGCCGGTGCGGCTATATCACCCACGAACTCTATTCGATTACGCGTCAGCTGCTGCGTCATAATGAGCTGGACTTTGCGCTGGATCAGAACGCGCAGCAGCACGCGCGTCTGGCGATCGAACTGCTGCTGCGTCATCTGGAGAGCGGCTATCAGCCCGATATCTATCGGGACGGCAACGTCGCCCTACGGCTGTTTACGGCGGAGAATGTGGAGTAAAGGTGCCCTCTACCTCCATCGGCACGCCGTCATGGTGCGTCATCGCCAGCGAACTGGCGCTGGCGGGATCAAATAGCGACAGGCTCTCAATCTGATCCACCATCAGCACTTTACGAAACGCCATAGCGTTTTTCGGTTCGGAAGTCAGCGTGATGCCGTGCTCGGCGTACCAGCGGCTGTAGTTATGTTCAATCGACATGCTAAGCGTTTTGCTGTCGCGATAGCCGCTGAGCATAGGAATAATCACGATATTGGCGGTGTTCTCATACTCAAAGGTGGCGGCATGCACCATCCCGATATAGATACGGCGCGACTTGAGGGTAATCCACGCCAGTTCGCCTTCTTGCATGCACTGGTAAAGCAGTTGCTCAACGCCGTTGGATTTAGAGAGCTGCTGATAGAGATCCTGGCGTCCGCTGCTGTTAAGGCGCGCGCTCGCCGACCAGTTTGAGCGGTACATGCAGAACAGCACCGCGAAGGCGAGCATCACCACCACCGGCGCCTGGATGCCAAGGAAACTCCAGTTCATAAACTCCATCTGCCAGCGCAGATGTTCGCCGGGCACCACCTGCAGCGCGTTGGCGACGCTGGAGATAATCAACAGCAGCAGCCAGATAATGGCGGTCGCCAGCATGCCCTGCAGGACAAAAATGCAGCCGTAGAGCGCCACCAGAAAATAGACATCCCAGCCGAAGCTGCGACGGATTTTAAACCGGCTGGAGAGATCGCGGCTGGTGTACCAGTAGCCGCAGACCATCAGCACCATGAATATCGCCGTACCCATCTTAAACTCCTTTTAGCGTTTCGACGTGGCGGGCGAAATCCTCATGCACTTCCTCACTCAGCACGTTTACCGAAGCGTTGCCGTCTTCATCGATAATGATGCGCTCGCCGTCGGCGATGGATTCATTCAGATCCTGACGTGACATGCCTCTGATAAAGCTCTCGGGGCTGGAAAACAGGGAACGCATAAAGGTGAGCATTGGGGGCTAATCTCCTCTGTGGTAAATCAGAAGTATGAAATCGGGGCGACAAACGCGCCAGGCGGATTAGTCTAAAAGTATTGCGAGTCAGCTAATTAGCGAAGCGGCAGAGGGAGAATAAGGCGGTAAAATGGCGTTAATGCGGGGTAAAATCGGATTTAAAAAAGGCGTCGACCAGGCCGCGAAAAAGCCCGGAATCGACGCCCGACGCGCGTTACAGCGCCTGCGCGCACGCCCAGGCTGAACTCCACGCCCACTGGAAGTTATAGCCGCCCAGCCAGCCGGTCACGTCCACCACCTCGCCGATAAAATATAATCCCGGCACGTCGCGGGCTTCCATCGTCTTCGACGAGAGCAGCTTGGTATCGACGCCGCCCAGCGTCACCTCGGCGGTGCGATAGCCTTCCGTGCCGTTGGGCTGCACGCGCCACTGGTGCAGCGTCTGCGCCAGTTCGGCCTGCTGCTTGCCGTTAAGCTGCTTCAGGGTGACGTCCGGCACCTGCCCCAGCTCCTGCAACACCTCGACCAGTCGTTTCGGCAGCAGCTTCGCCAGGCTATTTTTCAGGCTCAGATTCGGATGCGCCTCGCGCTGCGCGTGAATGAATTCTTCTATCGAGGTGGCGGGCGACAGGTTGACGGTAACGTGCTCACCCGGCTGCCAGTAGCTGGAGATTTGCAGCACCGCCGGACCGGAGAGGCCTCGGTGGGTGAAGAGCATCGCCTCTTTGAATAGCGTGCCGTCCTGCGCCTCGATGGTGGTATCGATCGCGACGCCGGAGAGCGTCTGTAGCCGCTCCAGCAGCGGCTTATGCAGGGTAAAAGGCACCAGGGCGGCGCGGGCCGAATAGACCTTCAGACCGAACTGCTCGGCAATCTTATAACCGAATGGCGTGGCGCCCAGGCCCGGCATAGAGAGTCCGCCGCTGGCGATCACCAGCTTTTCCGCCTGCACCGTCGCGCCGTTGAGCTGCAGCGTATAGCCAGACGCTTCGCGCGTCACGCTCAGCACCTCGCTGCGCAGACGCAGCGTCACCTGGCCCTTTTCGCACTCCGCCATCAGCATATCGACAATCTGCGCCGCCGAGTCATCGCAGAAGAGCTGCCCCAGCGTCTTTTCGTGGTAGGCGATCTTATGGCGGTTAACCAGATCGATAAAATCCCACTGGGTGTAGCGCGCCAGCGCGGATTTGCAGAAGTGCGGATTGTGCGACAGATAGGCGGCCGGATCGGTGTACATATTGGTGAAGTTGCAGCGCCCGCCGCCTGACATCAGGATCTTGCGCCCGGGCTTTTTGCCGTTATCCAGCAACAGCACGCGTCGGCCTCGCTGCCCGGCCTGCGCCGCGCAAAACAGTCCCGCCGCGCCGGCGCCGATAATAATAACGTCAAACTTTTCCACTGCCTTCGTCCCGCCTGTTTCAAGAGGCGCTGATTGTAGAGGTCTGCTCTGCATGACGCCAGCGTCAAAAATTTGTCGTAATTATGTCATAATGTAAACGGTTCATTTTACGGCACTTTTAGGAGAAACCAGGCAACTTTAGACATTCTTAAGTCAAAACAAGGCTATATTTTGCTTTCCCATACCCTGCGTTGTCGCAGATAATGCGCCGCGCTCATGTCCTCAAAATGGCGTAATGTGTATGCTACATTTGTTCGCTGGTCTTGACCTCAGTACCGGCCTGTTATTGGTTCTTGCCCTGCTGTTTGTATTGTTTTATGAAGCAATCAACGGCTTTCACGACACGGCCAACGCAGTTGCCACGGTGATCTATACCCGCGCGATGCGCGCACAGCTTGCTGTGGTGATGGCGGGCGTATTTAACTTCCTTGGCGTCCTGCTTGGTGGCTTAAGCGTCGCTTACGCTATCGTGCATATGCTTCCTACCGATCTGTTATTAAATGTTGGGTCCGCGCACGGGCTGGCGATGGTCTTTTCCATGCTGCTGGCGGCGATTATCTGGAATCTCGGCACCTGGTATCTCGGTCTGCCGGCCTCCAGTTCGCACACGCTGATCGGCGCCATTATCGGCATCGGCCTGACCAACGCGCTGATGACCGGCACCTCGGTGATCGACGCGCTTAATATCCCCAAAGTCATCAATATCTTCCTGTCGCTGATTCTGTCGCCGATTGTCGGTCTGATCATCGCAGGCAGCCTGATTTTCCTGCTGCGTCGCTACTGGAGCAGCACCAAAAAGCGCGCGCGCATCCATATGACGCCCGCTGATCGCGAAAAAATCGACGGCAAGAAAAAGCCGCCGTTCTGGACGCGTATTGCCCTGATCGTCTCGGCAATCGGCGTCAGCTATTCGCACGGCGCCAACGACGGCCAGAAAGGCATCGGCCTGATTATGCTGGTGCTGATTGGCGTCGCGCCAGCGGGTTTCGTGGTCAATATGAACGCCAGCGGCTACGACATCACGCGCACGCGTGACGCGGTCAATCACCTCGAACAGTATTATCAGCAGCACAGCGAGGCGCTGACGCATATCATTCAGATGGCGCCGCCTGCCCTGCCGACGCCGGAAGAGATGCCATCTGGCCCGAAAGAGTTCCACTGCGACAGCGCCCGTGCGCTGCAGGCGGTACAGCGCGCGCAGGGCCTGCTGAACACCAACCTGCAAAGCTACGACCAGCTTAGCGTCGAGCAGCGCAGCCAGATGCGTCGTCTGCTGCTGTGCATCGCCGATACCGCCGATAAGGCGGCCAAGCTGCCGGAAACCAGCGCCGACGATAAACGCTTCCTCGGCAAGCTGAAAACCGATCTGCTGGGCACCATCGAGTATGCGCCGGTATGGATCATTATGGCGGTCGCGCTGGCGCTCGGCATCGGCACCATGATCGGCTGGCGTCGCGTCGCAACCACCATTGGCGAGAAGATTGGTAAAAAAGGCATGACCTACGCGCAGGGCATGTCGGCGCAGGTCACCGCGGCGGTTTCCATCGGTATCGCCAGCTATACGGGCATGCCGGTTTCGACCACGCATATTCTGTCGTCGTCGGTGGCGGGTACCATGCTGGTGGACGGCGGCGGGCTGCAGAGCCGCACCATCAAGAATATCGCCATGGCGTGGGTCTTTACGCTGCCGGTCTGTATTGTGCTGTCGGGCAGCCTCTACTGGCTGGCGCTGAAGCTGGTGTAAGCCACGCAAAAATAAAGGGCGACGCAGGTCGCCCTTTTTATTTCTAGTGCCAGATCGCCAGACAAATCAGGCTGAGAATCACTAACCCGCACAAGGCGCTGGTTAAGATGAACTGACCGCGCACCCGCTCGCAGCGACGAATAAACTCCTCGTCATGATGGTCGAGATAACGTTTTGCCCAGATATAACGCACCAGCCGCACCTGCTTGCTCGGCTGACCGTGCGAGGTAAAGAAGCCGGCCCCGTCGACATACTGATAGAGTAAGGGATCGCAGCCTCGCAGCACCGCCAGCAGCGCGCGCAAAGAAGAAAAGTAGCGCGCCATATTCACAATACACACCACACAAAGAGCCCAGAAAAGCGCGATAGTGCTGATCATATTTCCCTCCCAGCTGGAGCCGCGGAGACGGGATGAAGCGCGGCTGCGCTTCATGCTCCACGGGAAAAGCCGACCACTGAATGACCTGAACAGATCTCTGTTTTTTGACAAGCTTACGCGGTCGGCACCTGAGAAGTACCACCGTTAATTTGTAGTGTAGGAGAAGTTTTTAACTCTTTTCCAGCGATGATTTTCGTTCGCCGCGAGCGAAAAAGGCGCTAAGCCTTGATCTTATTCACAACAGAAGCCTGTACCGCAGCATTTGTTAACCGTCGCCGCTATACTAAAGGCATAACAACTATCTGTCGGGAACGCCGACAGAACAACTGGTGACAAATATCGCCCGTTCGCGTAAAGGATTGCGCAGGCAATGACGCGAGAGGAAGACAGGTCGCCATCCTGAATCTTGTGAAAGGAGTTTTATCATGGCTTATAAACATATCCTGATTGCGGTAGACCTTTCTCCCGAAAGCCAGCTGCTGGTGGATAAAGCCGTCTCGCTGGCGCGCCCCTATGACGCCAAAATTTCGCTGATTCACGTCGACGTGAACTACTCCGATCTCTATACCGGCCTGATTGACGTCAATCTGGGCGATATGCAGAAGCGTATCTCGGAAGAGACGCATACCGCGCTGCGCGGGCTGTCGGATGCAGCAGGCTACCCTATCAGCGAGACCCTGAGCGGCAGCGGCGATCTCGGCCAGGTGCTGGTCGATGCGATTAAAAAATATGACGTGGATTTAGTGGTGTGCGGCCACCATCAGGATTTCTGGAGCAAGCTGATGTCGTCGGCGCGCCAGCTGATTAACACCGTGCATATTGATATGCTGATCGTTCCGCTGCGCGACGCAGAAGACGAATAACTGCAGAGAAAAAGCCGGCGCGAGTCGGCTTTTTTTTGGCCATTCAGGCGGCGCGTCATGTGTCGAACCCGCGCTCTCGGTTTTTTATTGCTTCCTGATTACGTAAAACAAAACTATTTCTTTATTACGCGTAACGCATCCAGCACGCTTATTTAAGCTAATTAACAAAAAAACAGACGATAATAGCGCGCTGTCGTACGACAGCCAGTCCGCGCTATTTACTTGACAATATCTTCCCGCTCTGCACAAAGAAACCCACCTGTAATATCAGCAATGTATTAACAGTCGGCTATTTAGTTAATTATTTATATCAAAAGAGTGATTTTAAATATTTTACTATATGCAAGATGGCTCACGCTCTTTATATTCAACCTGCTTTCGCTGCTGCATGCGCGGCGGATAAAGCGCTATTTAATGGCTTAAATACCAAATAAGGATATTGATTATGAGAGAAATTAATCAGACTGAAATTGCCGCCGTTAGCGGCGCTGGCCTGAGCACCTTTATCAACAACGTGAACGAGGCGCTGTCCCAGGTCTCTACGCTGCTCGACAGCACCGTTAAAACCCTGACCGAGACGACGGTTCTGGAAGAAGAGATCGGCCTGTCTTATAAAGCTTTCGGCCTAAGCATCGCGAAAGGTTTTCTGACCTCCTTTTCAAGCTTTCTGACTAAACTGGCTTCCTGATTTAATTTCATCTTTTCAGCACAGACGCTGAGATTAAATGAGCAGTTAAGCATGGCAGCTTTAAGCGTGCCTGACGCTACGCCAGGCACGCTTTTTATTTAATGCAGTTAGAGAATTATATTTCCCGGCCGAGCGGCGGATAAATATCGAAGCGATGGCTTTTGGTCACCACCGCCGACTGCGTCGCGACCCCCGCCAGCGGCGGCGCATAGTCGGGCCGCTTCACCACGATGCGTTTTTTTGCCAGACGGCGCGCCGGCTCCAGCAGCGCATCGGCATCCTCGTCGGCGCCGACCAGCGACTGAAACACCCGCATCTCTTTTTTCACCATCGCGCTCTTCTGCCGGTGGGGATACATCGGATCGAGATAGACCACGTCCGGCGCAGGCGTAATATCGCCGAGCGCCTGCGCGCTGGGCGCATGGATAAGGGTCAGCCGCTCGCGCAGCCAGCCGCCGATCTCCGCATCCTGATAGCCGCGCTGCAGCCCGTCGTCCAGCAGCGCCGCCACGACCGGATGACGCTCCAGCATGCGCACGCGGCAGCCAATCGCCGCCAGCACGAAGGCATCGCGTCCCAATCCGGCGGTAGCGTCCACCACGTCCGGCAGATAACCACTCTTCACGCCAACCGCTTTCGCCACCGCCTCGCCGCGTCCGCCGCCGAAGCGGCGGCGGTGCGCCATCGCGCCGGAGACGAAGTCGACAAAAATGCCGCCCAGCTTCGGCTCGTCGCGCTTGCGCAGTTCAAGGTGCGTCGGCGTCTGCACCAGCGCCAGCACGCAGCCTTGGTCATGCTCCAGCTGCCAGCGCTGCGCCAGATGCGACAAGGCGCCGTCTCCGGCGCCCGATTCATCAATCAAACAGATCTTCACTGCAGCCGTTATCCCTTGATGCCGTAATGATCCAGCATCGCATCCAGCTGCGGCTCGCGGCCGCGGAAGCGTTTGAACAGCTCCATCGGCTCTTCAGAACCGCCGCGCGTCAGGATGTTGTCGAGGAACGACTGCCCGGTCTGGCGGTTAAAGATGCCCTCTTCTTCGAAGCGCGAATAAGCGTCTGCCGCCAGCACATCCGCCCACAGATAGCTGTAGTAGCCCGCCGCATAGCCGCCTGCGAAGATATGGCTAAAGGCGTGCGGGAAACGGCCCCATTCCGGGCTCGGCACCACGGCCACCAGCTTTTTCACTTCGCGCAGGGTTTCGAGGATCTGCGCGCCTTTTGCCGGGTCGAACTCGGCGTGCAGGCGGAAATCGAACAGGCCGAATTCCAGCTGACGCAGGATAAACAGCGCCGCCTGGTAGTTCTTCGCCGCCAGCATCTTGTCGAGCAGCTCTTTCGGCAGCGGTTCGCCGGTCTCAAAGTGGCCGGAAATAAAGGCCAGCGCCTCCGGCTCCCAGCACCAGTTTTCCATAAACTGGCTCGGCAGCTCGACCGCATCCCACGGCACGCCGCTGATGCCGGAAACCCCCGGGGTTTCGATGCGCGTCAGCATATGGTGCAGGCCGTGACCGAATTCGTGGAACAGCGTAGTAACTTCGTCGTGAGTAAACAGCGCAGGCTTGCCGTTCACCGGACGGTTGAAATTGCAGGTGAGATAGGCGACCGGCTTCTGCAGCGTGCCGTCGGCTTTGCGCATCTGGCCGACGCAGTCATCCATCCAGGCGCCGCCGCGCTTGTGCTCGCGCGCGTAGAGGTCGAGATAGAAGCTGCCGCGCAGCTCGCCGCTCTCATCGAACAGGTCGAAGAAACGCACGTCGGGATGGTAAACATCGACGTCGGTGCGCTCTTTGGCGGTGATGCCGTAAATGCGTTTAACCACCTCAAACAGGCCGTTGACGGCGCGCGCTTCCGGGAAGTAAGGACGCAGCTGTTCGTCGCTGATGGTGTAGAGATGCTGCTTCTGTTTTTCGCCGTAGTAGGTGAGATCCCACGGATTCAGCTCGCTGACGCCGTACTCTTTTTCAGCGAAGGCGCGCAGCTGGGCCAGCTCTTTTTCCGCCTGCGGACGGGCGCGTTTCGCCAGATCGTTCAGGAAGTCGAGCACCTGCGACGGGTTCTCCGCCATTTTGGTCGCCAGCGATTTATCGGCGTAGGAGTCGAAGCCCAGCAGCTGCGCCAGCTCGTGACGCAGCGCCAGCTCTTCCGCCATGATCGGACCGTTGTCCCACTTACCGGCGTTTGGACCCTGATCGGAGGCGCGCGTCGAATAGGCGCGATACATCTCTTCGCGCAGCGCGGCGTTGTCGCAGTAGGTCATTACCGGCAGGTAGCTTGGAATATCCAGCGTCAGCAGCCAGCCTTCCTGCTCTTTGGCTTCGGCCTGCGCTTTCGCCGCCGCCAGCGCGCTTTCCGGCATGCCGGAGAGTTCGCTTTCGTCGGTGATCAGTTTGCTCCAGCCCATGGTCGCGTCCAGCACGTTGTTGCTGTAAGCCGATCCCAGCTCGGAGAGACGCGCGGCGATCTCGCCGTAGCGCTGCTGCTTCTCTTTATCGAGGCCGATGCCGGAGAGCTCGAAATCGCGCAGCGCGTTATCGACCGCTTTCTGCTGCGCCACGTCGAGCGTAGCGAAGCTCTCGCCCTCTTTCAGATCGCGATAGGCCTGGTAGAGTCCTTCATGCTGGCCGACCCAGGTGCTGTATTCGGACAGCAGCGGCAGCGTCTGCTCGTAGGCCTGACGCAGCTCCGGGCTGTTTTTCACCGAGTTAAGATGGCTGACCGGCGAAAAGATGCGGCCGAGACGATCGTCGACTTCAGCCAGCGGCTGCACCAGGTTGTCCCAGGTGTAGGGCGCGCCCTGCGCCACCACCTTTTCCACCGCCGCGCGACATTCGTTCAGCGCCTCGGTCACGGCAGGCACCACATGTTCAGGCTGAATGGCGGAGAAAGGCGGCAGCGTAAAAGGCTGGAGTAATGGATTGGTCATAGCGCAGTCCTTGTTCAATGTATGGGGCGCGCGAGGCGCGCAACGCAATCTTACTAACATGCGGTTAAGTGTAGCGAAAATCAATGCCAGCCAGGCTGAGCGGCGAAGAAACGCGTCGGGCGGGCGGGCGATGGAGAATCGGCCAGCATTTTTCGCCCTCAGCAGGTATAATCCCGCTAACTTGCAGTACGCCTTTTTACGCCAACCGCGGAATCCCCACTGTTATGCTGAGCTATCGCCACAGTTTTCACGCCGGCAACCATGCCGACGTGCTGAAACACACCGTACAGAGCCTGATCATCAGCGCGCTGAAAGAGAAAGAAAAGCCGTTCCTCTACCTCGACAGCCATGCCGGCGCAGGCCGTTATCTGCTGAGCGGCGAGCATGCCGAGCGGACCGGCGAATATCTGGAAGGAATCGCCCGCATCTGGCAGCAGCCGGACGCGCCGGAGCTGCTGAAGCCCTACTTCAACGCGATTCGCGACCTGAACCCAAACGGCACGCTGCGCTACTATCCCGGCTCGCCGCTGATCGCGCGCTATCTGCTGCGCGCAGAGGATAAGCTGCAGCTTACCGAGCTGCACTCCAGCGACTACCCGCTGCTGCGCGGCGAGTTCCTGAAAGACAGCCGCGCCCGCGTAGAGCGCGCCGACGGCTATCAGCAGCTGAAGGCGAAACTACCGCCGCCGACCCGTCGCGGCCTGATCCTGATCGATCCGCCTTACGAGCTGAAAAGCGATTATCAGGCGGTAGTGAAGGCGATTCATGAGGGCCACAAGCGCTTCGCCACCGGCGTTTTCGCGCTCTGGTATCCGGTCGTGCTGCGCCAGCAGATCAAGCATATGCTGCGCGATCTCGAAGCGACCGGCATCCGCAATATTCTGCAGATCGAGCTGGCGGTGCGCCCGGACAGCGATCAGCGCGGCATGACCGCTTCGGGCATGATCGTTGTCAACCCGCCGTGGAAGCTGGCGCAGCAGATGAACGAGCTGTTGCCCTGGCTGCACCAGAAGCTGGTGCCTGCCGGAACCGGTCACGCCACCGTGACGCAGCTCGTCGCAGAATAAGCTACAGCGTAAACACCGCCAGATCCTGTGCCAGCTCGGTGTCGGGAAATACCGAGCGGCACTCGTCCAGCAAACGCTGCATGTCGCGCGGCAGATAGCGGGAGCTGAAGTGCGTGGCGATCAGGCGCTTCGCGCCCGCCTCTTTCGCCACCTGCGCCGCCTGCAGCGTCGTAGAGTGGCCGCGCCCGTTGGCCTTCTCCTGCAGAGCCGCCTCCAGCGTCGCTTCATGCACCATTAAATCGACATTGGCTGCCAGCTGCAGCGCCATCGGCGTCGGCGCGGTATCGCCAAAAATCGCCAGGGTTTTGCCTCTGGTCGCCGGACCGAGATAGTCCGCGCCGTTAATCACCCGTCCATCCTCCAGCGTTACACTCTCTCCCGCTTTTAGCTGCTGATACCAGGGCCCGCGCGGCACGCCCTCTTCTTTCAGACGCGCGGCGTCGAGAAAGCCCGGCTTATCGTGCTGCTCAATACGATAGCCGAAGCAGGTCAGCGGATGTACCAGCGGCCAGGCGCTGACGCGGAACTCGCCGTCGTCGAGCACTGGCCCCGCTTCGATCTCGACGATTTCCAGCGGATAGTCGGTATAAGAGCCGCTGAGCGACAGCGCGGTTTCGACAAAGCGTCGGATGCCTTCAGGCCCGTAAATGGTCAGCGGCTCGGTAATGCCGCCCATGGAGCGACTGGTGAGCAAACCGGGCAGGCCGAAAATATGGTCGCCGTGCAGGTGAGTGATAAAGATTTTGTTCATGCGTCCCGGCCTGAGCGACGAACGCATGTACTGAAGCTGCGTCCCTTCGCCGCAGTCGAAGAGCCAGGTGTCGCCGCGCGGCGAATAGGTAAAAGCAATGGAGGTGACGTTGCGTTGCAGGCTGGGCGCGCCACCGCCGGTGCCGAGAAATGTAAGCTGCATGCTATGCTTCCCTGTCAGTGAAGAGAGAATTCAACCCTATTACAATCATAGGCGCAATCTTTGCGCCGTCTCGCCTCTCAGCGTTACAATCCAGACCAAACTCTTGCAACCGGATGGACACACCATGACACGACACTATGACTATCTCGCCATTGGCGGCGGCAGCGGCGGCATCGCCTCGATTAACCGTGCCGCCATGTATGGCCAGAAATGCGCCCTGATTGAAGCCAAAGAACTGGGCGGCACCTGCGTGAATGTGGGTTGTGTTCCGAAAAAAGTGATGTGGCACGCGGCGCAGATCGCCGAGGCTATCCATCTCTACGGTCCGGATTACGGCTTCGATACCACGGTTAACCATTTTAGCTGGAAGACGCTGGTGAAAAACCGCAGCGCCTACATCGATCGCATTCACACCTCGTACGATAACGTGCTGGGCAAAAACAACGTCGACGTCATCAAGGGCTTCGCCCGTTTCGTCGACGCCCATACCGTGGAAGTGAACGGCGAGCGCATTACCGCCGACCATATTCTGATCGCTACCGGCGGCCGTCCGAGCCATCCCAACGTACCGGGCGCGGAATACGGCATCGACTCTGACGGCTTCTTTGAACTGGAGGCGCTGCCGAAGCGTACCGCGGTTATCGGCGCCGGCTATATCGCCGTCGAGCTGGCGGGCGTGGTTAACGCGCTGGGTTCCGAAACGCATCTGTTCGTACGCAAGCACGCGCCGCTGCGCAGCTTCGATCCGCTGATCACCGACACGCTGGTGGAAGTGATGAACGCTGAAGGCCCGACGCTGCACACCCACGCCGTGCCGAAAGCGGTGGTGAAGAACGCCGACGGCAGCCTGACGCTGCAGCTTGAAGACGGGCGCGAGCAGACCGTCGACTGCCTGGTATGGGCCATTGGCCGCGAACCAGCGACCGATAACCTGAACCTGACGGTGACCGGCGTGGCGCTGAATGAAAAAGGCTATATCAACGTCGACAAGTATCAGAACACCAACGTCGACGGCATCTATGCGGTCGGCGACAACACCGGCGCGGTCGAGCTGACGCCGGTTGCGGTCGCGGCGGGTCGTCGTCTCTCAGAGCGCCTGTTCAACAACAAGCCTGACGAGCATCTGGATTACAGCAACGTGCCGACGGTGGTATTCAGCCATCCGCCAATCGGCACCGTTGGTCTGACTGAACCGCAGGCGCGCGAGCAATATGGCGACGATCAGGTGAAAGTCTATAAATCTTCCTTTACCGCCATGTATACCGCCGTCACGCAGCACCGCCAGCCGTGCCGCATGAAGCTGGTCTGCGTCGGCGCGGAGGAGAAGATCGTCGGCATTCACGGTATCGGTTCCGGCATGGACGAGATGCTGCAAGGCTTTGCGGTGGCGCTGAAGATGGGCGCGACGAAGAAAGATTTCGACAATACCGTGGCGATTCACCCGACGGCGGCGGAAGAGTTTGTGACGATGCGCTGATCTGGCGCGGACAGAGGGGCCAGCGGATGCTGGCCCTAAGCTTAGCGGCGAAGCCAGGGCTCGTCAGGCTGACTGAATGCGATTTAGCTCTTCTTCCGTCAGCCCCGTAGCCTGCATAATCGTCTCGCGTGGCATTTTCATTTTCAGCAGACTGAGTGCGATTTTAAGTATGCCTTCACGCTCCCCTTCTAGCTTTCCTTCGAGCCTGCCTTCCTGCTTAAGCTGTTCTGCAATGGTCATCAGTGTATCCTTCTGCTGGATTTCCATAAAGTCGCGCGCCACGTCCGGCTGGCTGAGACGCTGGCGAAAGACGGCGTCGTGCGGGGTCGGCGTACTGTTTTTCTTCTTCATCTTTCCTGACTCTGAAAAAAACATCTCCAGAGCCTGACACAGCTGAAAAACAGTGTCATTAGTGAGACAGGTAAGTCACAGAGAATAAAGGGCGAAGGTCCGAAATCGAACCTTCGCCCTGCTGTCAGGCGCGCTCTTTAGCACGCCATATTCAGGCCTGACGCGCCGGCGCTTTATGCACCATGGTATAAGCGTAATCAACGCCCATGCCGTATGCGCCGCTGTGTTCGCGCACCAGATCCATCACCGCGTCATAGGTCTCTTTACGTGACCAGTCGCGCTGGTACTCAAGCAGCACCTGCTGCCAGGTCACCGGGATAGCGCCGGCCTGCACCATACGCTGCACCGAGCGCTCATGAGCGTCGACGCTGGTGCCGCCGGAGGTATCCGTCACCACATAAACTTCGTAGCCCTCTTTCATGGCCATCAGCGCCGGGAACGTCAGACAAACTTCCGTCCAGAGCGCAGAGATAATCAGCTTCTTACGTCCGGTTTTTTCTACCGCCTCAACGAATTTCGCGTCTTCCCAGGAGTTCATCGAGGTACGCTCAATCGGCTTCGACTCCGGGTGGACCGCGAGCAGTTCCGGCCAGATATAGCCGCTAAAGCTTTCAGTTTCCACCGAGGTATAAATCACCGGCACGTTAAAGATTTTTCCGGCCTTGGCCAGGGCGACGGTATTATTTTTAAGCTGCTGGCGATCGATATTTGCCACGCCGAAAGACATCTGCGGCTGGTGGTCGATGAAAATCAGCGTTGAGTTTTGCGGGTCCAGCAGGTCGAATTTAGACATAATTTTGTTCCTCTCAGGGGGTTTGAATGTTGTGTTTCCGTTGAGATGAACTTTACGCAGCCTGCCTGTTAAGAGATAACGGAAAGAATTTTACAACTTATCAAAATTTATTTTAGATGATTGATATTTTTAATTTTTTTAAGATTAAAGCCGGGGAAAGCACGCGAGAATTCGCATTCGCACCGCGGTCGGCGTAGGCTTTACCTACAAAAATAACTTCACCACATCGCATTCACTATGATTGTTCGTCCTTACCAACACTGGTTCCGTCGGCTGCTGGGCTGGCACGGTTCGGTGTTGCCGAAAATCGGCTTCCGCCTGTCGTTAAACCTGCTGATGTCGATTATCGCCATCGTCTGCTTTCAGTGGTACGAATCGCTGGGCGTGCATCTGACCACCGCGCCCTTTAGCCTGCTCGGCGTGGCGCTGGCCATCTTCCTGGGCTTCCGCAACAACGCCAGCTATGCGCGTTTTACCGAAGCGCGCACGCTGTGGGGAAGCATGCTTATCACCCATCGTTCGCTGCTGCGTCAGATCAAGAGCGTGCCGCTGGAAGCGGAAAAGGCGCATGAGTTCGCGGCGCTGCAGATGGCGTTTAGCTACAGCATGAAGCACCAGCTGCGCGGCAGCGACCCGCGCGACGATTTGACGCGCCTGCTGCCGTTACGCTGGCGCGAAGAAGTGTTGAACAGCCCGATGCCCGCCAGCCGCGCGCTGCTCTGCCTGGGCAAATGGCTGGGCGAGCAGCGCCAGCAGGGAAACCTGTCCGATATTCTCTGGCAGAGCATGGATGAAAATCTGAACCGGCTGTCGCTGGTGCTGGGCGGCTGCGAGCGCATCGCCTCAACGCCGATCCCCTTTGCCTACTCGCTGATCCTGCACCGCACCGTGTCGCTGTTTTGCACGCTGTTGCCGTTCGCGCTGGTCAGCGATCTGCACGGCATGACGCCGCTGGTCTCGATGTTTATCTCCTACACCTTTCTGGCGCTGGAATCAGTGTCGGAAGAGCTGGAGGATCCCTTCGGCGTCGAGGCTAACGACCTGCCGCTGAACGCCATTTGCGTCACTATCGAGCGCAGCCTGCGGGAGATGAACGACGATTTTCCGCTGCCGCCGTCGCTGCAGCCCGACAGCCGCCGGATACTGACCTGATCAGCTGAGGCGGTCGAGCCAGCGCGCGTAGGCCTGATCCCACAGGGCGGCCGGCGTGCCCGCTTTGCCAAGACCGAAGCCGTGGCCGCCGCGGCTGATCTCGATCAGCTCCACCGGCACGCGGTTGCGTCGACAGGTATCGCGCATCAGTTCAGTGTTGTAAGGATTAGAGACAGGGTCATCTTCCGCCTGCGCCAGAAAGGTAGGCGGATAGCTGCGCGTCACGTAGTTCTGCACCGACCAGTTCGCCTCTTCTGCCGGCGTCGCGCCGTTGCCCACCAGAATGCGGTGCGTGGTGGTATGGGTATAGGGCGCTTCCAGGGTAATCACCGGATAGATCAAACCGACGCTGTCGACTTTTGGCACCACCAGATCCAGCTCATCCTGCCGTTCATAGGAGCGAAAATCTGGACGCGCCGCCGCCATGCCGAGCAGATGCCCGCCGGCGGAGAACCCCAGCACGTGCACTTTACGCTCCAGCGACCGCACCAGGCGAATGGCGCGCTGCGCATCCTGCAGCGGCGCGAGATGGCCCGCCTGCCACTTCTCTTCCGGCAGGCGATAGCTCAGCACATAGGCGGTATAGCCGTTGCTGTTGAGCCAGCGCGCCACCGGCCAGGCCTCGCGCCCCATGCCGATAAACTTATAGCCGCCGCCCGCCGCGATCAGCACCGCTTCGCCGTTGGGGTTTTCCGGTTTAAACCGCTGGATCGTCGGGCTGACGATATTGGACCAGGAGCCGTGCTTGTTGACGCGCAGCGGCCCAGACGGCCCGCTGCCGCCCGGCGGCTCGTCCGGCCACAGCGGAATGACCTCATCACGGGCAAAGAGTTTGCCTGCGGTCATAGAAAGAAGGAGGGCTCCGGAACCCAAAAGAAAGTGTCGACGCGTGATCATGATGCCCGTTGAGTCAATGCCAGTAGCTGATTCAGGCGCGCCTGTCTGCGGCGGCGCTGTTATTATGTGACGCATATCAATCGCTGGCGATTATGTACGCAATTCGGCACAAAATGCCACAAAAAAACGCGCCCTGAGGCGCGTTTGTGTAGCGTAAATAAGCGGCTTAATCTTCCTGCTGAAACTGCGTCATCACCGTTTGCTCGCACAGCTGCTCGTCGGCACGGAGTTTGCCGCGCTCCTCTTCGCCCAGCTGCAGCCAGGCGTTGGCCACTTCGTTAGCAATATCTTCATCAAACTCCGGCTGGTTCATTGCGCTGGAGGATTTGCTCATCGCCGTATAGCTCTTCATTTTCTGCACGTAGGCATCCGCCGTGCCGACCTGGGTCTCCCCGCTGACGATATGGCACAGCTTGCTGGCATAGACGTTCTCCTGCGGGATGTTGCTCTCATCGTCAGCGGCCAGCGCGGCGGACGACGCCAGCATCCCCAGTAAAATCAATAACGACTTTTTCATATCCACTCCTGTTTTAACCTGGTGACGGTCTACTCTTCGTTCTGCCGGGCGGAAAGGCGCGCCGAGCGCCAGTTCAGCAGCGGCGTAACCGTCACGCCATGAATGACGATGCTGCACACCACCAGTGTCAGCGCCATATCAACCATTGTTTCGGCCTGTTGTCCCGCCATGCCGTGTACCCAGGCGAAGGCGATGTAGTTAATACTGCCGATACCGCGAATTCCCAGCCAGCCGATCAGCAGACGGCGCACCGGCGGAATGCCGCAGCGCAGCGTCGTCAGCCAGACCGCCAGCGGTCGCACCACGATAAATAATGCCAGTCCCAACAGGATGCCGTCGAGGTTCCAGTGATGGGCAAGCGTCACGCCCAGCACCACCATCATCGCCGCCGCCAGCAACCGCTCAATGGTATCACCAAACGAAAGCGCGTCGCTGACTACCAGCCCGACCGATTTCACCATGTTGCCGCTTTCCCCGGCGTGCTCCAGACGATTGTTGGGATTGACCAGCGCCTCGGCGGGCAGCACCCGCTCTTCTTCGCTTAGCTCTTCCGGCGGGAAACTTTTGAAGACGCGCAGCTCGGCGCGGCGCAGCCCGACGCCGGCGGCGAAGGTCGCCAGAAAGCCGGATGCGCCCAGCGCTTCCGCCGCTGCGTAGCTGAGCGCGATCAGCGCCAGCGCGAGAAAATCACTGGGCGCCACGTCGCCGTGCGCATTGCGCAGACGCGTCGCCAGTAAACCCACAAGGCGGCCAAACAGAAAGCCGAGCCCCAGGCCGCCGCCGATGCCCCAGATCACCTCGACCGCCGTCCAGTGCCCAAAGCTGCTCCAGGTGAGGCTTTCGCCGTTAAACAGCAGCAGCGCCAGTACCAGCAGCGGCAGCGCCGATCCGTCATTCATGCCCGCTTCGCTGGAGAGCGCCACGCGCAGCGCGTCGTCGTCGCGCGCGTCGTTAACGGAAATCAGGCTCGCCAGCACCGGATCGGTCGGCGCGACGATGGCGCCAAACGCCAGCGCCAGCGGCCAGTCGAAGCCCACCAGCCAGTGCGCCAGCAGCGTCATGCCGCCGACCGTCAGCAGCATTGCCGGAAAGGCGAGCCGCATGCCGAGCCGCCAGCTGTGCGCGCGCAGCGGCAGCCGTAGCTTCAGCCCGGTGATAAACAGCGAGGCCGCCATGGTGATCTCGGTAATATGCGCGGCGGCTTCCGAATGTTTCAGAATATCGATCTGCACGACGTCGAACACCCAGGGTCCGCAGAGGATCCCGGCTAACAGGTAAAGCCCAAACGACGTCACCGGCCCGCGATGGATCCATCCCGACGCCAGCGACATTAATAACAGAAGGCAGCCAGTGGCCGCCATCCAGGCAAGAAAGTTCATAACGCTCCGTTTTCCCTAAAGATTATGTTTAATCCTGGCACAAGAGCGCGAAAGCGGGATCAGTTCTTCAGGTGCCGGCTCGCCAGGCGAAGCGCGAAACTGGCGGCACCGGCCAGCGTGGCGAGCGTCACGACGCCGTTCCAGCCCCAGCGCGCCAGCGCCAGACTGCCCAGCGCGGCGCCGGTCGCCATGCCGATAAACACCACGGTAAACAGCAGCGCGTTAAGGCGGCTACGCGCTTCCGGCGCCAGGCTGTAAACCAGCGTCTGGTGCGCCACCAGCGTGGCCTGCACGCCTAAGTCGAAGCCGATGGTGCTGAGCACGATCAGCGCCAGCTGGGCAGGGATCGGCAGCGCAGGCAGCAGGAACATCAGCGCGAAGGAGACGGTGACCAGTCCGGCGCCGACGATGGTGACGCGCGCCGGGCCGATACGGTCGGCGATGCTGCCCGCCAGCGGCGCGGCCATTGCGCCCGCCGCGCCCGCCAGGCCGAAGGCGCCTGCAACCCCGCTGTCGAGGTGGAAGCGATCGCTAAGCATCAGCGCCAGCGTCGACCAGAAGGCGCTAAAACCGACCGACAAGAGGCCCTGCGCCAGCGCCGCGCGACGCAGCGTCTGATGATGCTGCCAGAGATGCGCCAGCGACAGCAGCAGCCGCGGGTAGCTTACCGAGGTGCCGGGCGTAAAGCGCGGCAGCGCGCGCCACAGCGCCAGGCTGATGAAAAGCACCAGCGCCGCCGCCAGCCAGTACATGGCGCGCCAGCCGAAATACTCCGCCACTACGCCGCTCACCACCCGCGACAGCAGAATGCCTACCAGCAGGCCGGTCATCACCGTGCCGACCGTCTTGCCGCGGCTGCGCTCGGGCGCCAGCGCGGCGGAGGCCGGCACGATATCCTGCGCTACCGTCGCCGTCAGGCCGGTGGCGAAGCTGGCGATCAGCAGCGCGTTCAGGCCGCCGGAGAAGCCGCACAGCAACAGCGCCGCTACCAGCAGCAGCCCTTTAATCAGGATGATGGCGCGGCGATCGTGACGGTCGCCCAGCGGCGCCAGCAGCAGAATGCCCAGCGCATAGCCCATCTGCGTCAGCATCGGCACCATACCGACCGCGCCAACGCCGACGTTGAACTGTTTGCCGATAATATCCAGCATCGGCTGGCTGTAGTAAATCGAGGCCACGCTCAACCCTGCGCCTGCGGCAAGGGTAAAGACCAGGGGACCGGGCAATCTTTCGGCCGGACTGGCCGTAATGCTGTTAATCGCTGACATTATCATCATCTCCACAGGGGTATGGCGCTTAGTAAAGCGGATTGCCGCCATACGCGGTAGACTGGTAAAAAGCAAAACTGTTATGCGTGGTACGTATGAACAACCTATCCAGTCCCGATCGTATTGAACTGATGCAGACCTTTATCCGCATCGTGGAAAGCGGCAGTCTGTCGGCCGCGGCCGCGCAGCTCAACACCACCCAGCCCACCATCAGCCGTCGGCTGCAGGCGCTGGAGCAGCGTCTTGGGCTGAAGCTGATCATGCGCACCACCCACGCGCTCAAGCTGACCGACGACGGCGAGCGCTGCTACGCCCATGCGCGCCAGCTGCTGGCGACCTGGCACGCGCTGGAGGATGAGCTGACCCACGCCAACGACGAACCGGTCGGCACGCTGCGGGTGCGCGCGCCGCACGCCTTTGGCCAGGATCAGCTGGTCGCGCCGCTGGTGGAATACCTGATGCGCTATCCGCGTCTTAACGTGGAGTGGATGCTCAACGATCGCACGCCCGACTTTATCGCCGAGAATGTCGACTGCGCGATTCAGGTCGGCGCGCTGAGCGATCCCGCTATCGTGGCGATTTTGCTGGCGGAAGTGCCGCGCATCGTGGTGGCCTCGCCGGATCTGCTGGCGCGGCACGCGCCGATCGACGCCGTGGAGCAGCTGGCGACGCTGCCCTGGCTGGCGCTGACCAGCTTTTACCGTAACGAGATTGCGTTACAACGGGTTGACGACGGCCAGCCGGTCAATATGGCGATTGCGCCGCGCCTGAGCAGCGACAGCCTCTACGCGGTGCGCAAAGCGGCATTAATGGGCATGGGCGCGGCGATTATGTCGTCGTGGGTGGTGCAGGAAGATTTAGCGCGCGGCGAACTGGTGCAGCTGACGCCGCAGTGGCAGGCGCCGCCTTTGCCGGTCTGGCTCACCTATCCCTGGGCAAGCTACTATCCGGCGCGCCTGCAGAAGTTTTTCGAGATGGTGCGGGAGGTGATGCCGCAGCTGACCGGCACGCGGCCAGCCGGGACGTTTAAGCGCTAAGAGGCGCAGCCGCCTCTTAATCGTTACGCGGACTTCTTCTCGTTTTTCGACATATTATCCAGCCAGCCCATCACAAAGGCCGACAGCACAAAGGTCAGATGGATGATCACATACCACATCAGCTTGTCGTTGGGCACGTTACGCGCTTCCATAAACACGCGCAGCAGATGAATAGAGGAGATGGCGACGATCGAGGCCGCGACCTTGTTTTTCAGCGAGCCGGAATCCATCTTGCCGAGCCAGCTCAGCTTCTCTTTATGGTCGTCGATATCGAGCTTAGAGACGAAGTTCTCGTAGCCCGAGAGCATTACCATCACCAGCAGGCCGCCCACCAGCGTCATATCGACCAGCGACAGCAGCAGCAGGATCAGATCGTTTTCCGCAATGCTGAGAATATTGGGCAGCAGGTGAAAAATTTCTTCGAAAAACTTAATCGTCAGCGCCAGCAAACCCAGCGAAAGTCCAATGTAAACCGGAGCCAGCAACCAGCGCGACGCATACATCAGGTTTTCGGTAAAACGTTCCATAATTTCCCACAGGTAATCAGACAGGTGAGGCAGTATAACCCATCCTCTGTGAAGTTATTTCAGCGCCTCTTCAGAAATTTCAGGCGCGGGCGGCAGCGGCAAAGAGAGGCGAAAAGCCACGCCGCCTTCAATACGATTTTCAGCCCAGATGCGGCCGCCGTGGCTCTCGACGATGGTTTTGCAGATCGCCAGCCCCAGCCCGACGCCCGGCACCGACGACTCTTTATCGCCGCGGGCGAACTTGTCGAAGATACGCGTCAGGTCTTTATCGGCGATGCCCGGCCCGTTGTCCCATACCGCCATCTCCAGCCGCTCGCCGTCGCGCCAGGCGCGAATGCCGCGCTGCGCGCTGTTGTCGGCATATTTCAGGCTGTTCTCGATCAGGTTGGTCAGCACGCGCTCCAGCAGCGCGCTGTCGCCTTTGATCAGCACCAGCTCCGACGGCAGGTCGAGCGTGACGCCGTGCCCTTTCAGCGACGGCGCCATGCTGCTGAGCGCGCCGCCGATCACCTCGTCCAGCGCCAGCCACTCTTCGCGCAGGTTCAGACCGCCCGACTGGATGCGCGCCATATCGAGCATATTGCTGACCAGCCGGATGGTGCTCAGCGTCTGCTCGCGGATCTGGTTCGCCTGCGTCACATACTTCGACTCTTCGCTGGCCAGGTCCAGCATCAGCATCTCCGCCTGGCCGAACAGCACGGTCAGCGGCGTGCGCAGATCGTGCGACAGCGCGGAGAGCAGCGCGTTGCGCAGCTGTTCGCGCTCCGCCGCCAGCCGCGACGCCGCCTCGCTCTGCGACAGCGCCATCCGCTCCAGCGCGTTGGCGATCAGCACGGTAAAGGTCTCCACCAGCCGCTGCTGCTCCGGGATCATCAGCTGGCGCAGGTTCTGCGGCTCTACTACCAGCAGCCCGCGGCAGTGCGCGCCGCTCTTTAGCGGCAGTATCTGGTAGGGCACGGCGGGTAGCGTATCGGTGCCCGCGCCTGCGGGCTGGCCCTTGCTGTAGCTCCATTTGGCGATGGCGCGATCCGGCTCGCTGCCCGGCGTCGCCGCGCCCGTCGCCACCAGCTCGCCCTGTTCGTTCGGCAGCAGCAGCAGACTGCGCGCCTGCAGCGTGACGTCGATAACGCGCTGAGTAGTGGCGGCGATATCTTCAGGCGTTAGCGCGCTGCCCAGCGACTTCGCCATCTCGTAGAGGTGACGCGCGCGCTGCTCGCGGTAGCGCGCCACGCGCGCCTGATAGCGCACGCCGGCGGTCAGGTTGCCGACAATCACGCCGACGGCCAGCATCACCGCGAAGGTCACCAGATACTGCAAGTCGGAGACCGCCACCGTGCCGGTCGGCGCGACGAAAAAGAGGTCGAAGGCGAGAATATTCATCACCGTGGCGATCACCGACGGCCAGCGCCCGTAGCGCAGCGCGATAATCACCACCGCCAGCAGGTAGATCATCACGCCGTTGGCGGTATCGAAGCCGGCCAGCAGCCAGCGCCCGGCGGCGGTGACCACAATGCAGAGCAGCAGCGCCATCAGCACGCCGCGCAGCGGCAGGCGCCAGCGGTCGCCGCCGACGCGCGCGTCCGCTACCGTCGAGGCCTCGGCGGCAGGCTCGTCGAGCGCCACCACCAGCAGATCGAGATCTGGCCCCAGCTTGCCGAGGCGCGTGGCGAAGCTGTCGCGATGCCAGCGTCGCAGCGGGCGACGGCCGGTAACGATCTTGCCGAGGTTATGTTCGCGGGCGTAGCGCAACACCGCCTGCGCCTCGTCGGGATCGGAGAGCGTGGCGGTCTCCGCGCCCAGCTCCTGCGCCAGCTGCAGGGTTTTCAGCACGCCGCGCCGCCGCGCTTCCGGCAGCCGGTTAAGGCGCGGCGTCTCAACGTAGACCGCGTGCCACTCGCTGCCAAGCCGCGCCGCCAGCCGCGCGGCGGTGCGCACCAGCTTTTCGCTGCCGGAATTGTCGCCGATGCAGAGCAGAATGGCGTCGCGCGTGTGCCAGACGCGGTCGCGCCCCTGCTGGTCGCGCCAGGCGCGCATCTGATCGTCCACGCGGTCGGCGGTGCGCCGCAGCGCCAGTTCGCGCAGGGCGAACAGGTTGCCCTTGCGAAAGAAGTTTTCGATGGCGCGCTCCGCGCGATCGCCGACGTAGACCTTGCCCTCTTTCAGGCGCTGGCGCAGATCGTCCGGCGGCAGATCCACCAGCACCACCTCATCGGCACTGTCGAAAAAGGGGTCGGGAACGGTTTCGCGCACGCGAATGCCGGTGACGCCGCCCACCACGTCGTTGAGGCTTTCCAGGTGCTGCACGTTGACGGTAGTGATCACATCGATGCCCGCATCCAGCAGCTCGTCGATATCCTGCCAGCGCTTGGGATGGCGCGAACCCTGCACGTTGGTGTGCGCCAGCTCGTCCATCAGGATCACCGCCGGGTGGCGCGCCAGCGCCGCGTCAAGGTCGAACTCGGCATGACGCGAGCGGCCGGTGGCGCGCCGCGGCAGCACCGCGAGCCCATGCAGCAGGCTGGCGGTCTCTTCCCGCCCGTGCGTCTCTACCACGCCGATCAGCACGTCGAGCCCCTGCGCGCGCAGCCGCTGCGCCTCCTGCAGCATGGCGTAGGTTTTGCCTACGCCCGCGCAGGCGCCGAAGTAGATTTTCAGCTTGCCGCGATGGCTGTCGGCCTGCTGCAACAGCAGCGCGTCGGGATCGGGGCGTTCGCGTTCGTCGTTCATTGCGTCCTTCAGGGTTGAGTCAGCGCGTCCAGCGCCAGATTAAGCCGCAGCACGTTGACGGTGGGATCGCCGCTAAAGGCGAGCAGCGGCCGCTCCGTATTGGCGTCGATTAAATCCTCTACCGTTTTCAGCGGCAGCTGACGCGCGGTGGCGACGCGCGGCGCCTGCCAGTGCGCGGCGGCGGGCGATATCGCCGGATCCAGGCCGCTGGCCGAGGCGGTCACCAAATCGACCGGCACCGCCTGCGGCGAGAGCGGATTGGCGGCGCGCAGCGCGGCGACGCGTTCCGCCACCGCCTTGTCCAGCGCCGGATTGCTTGCCGCCAGATTGCTGCCGCTCGACGCCAGCGGATTATAGGGCGCGTCGCCGGTTGCCGACGGCCGCCCCCAGAAATAGCCGGGCCGGGTAAAGTTCTGGCCGATCAGCGCCGAACCGCGTTCTTCGATCAGCGAGCCGTTGGCCTGCGTAGGAAACAGCCACTGCGCCAGGCCGGTGGTGAGTAAAGGATACCCCACGCCGGTGATCAGGGTGAGCAGCAGTAAAACTAACATTGCCGGACGTAACTGACTCATTTTTTTCTCCTTATGCCAGACCCAGCAGCACCAGCAGCAGGTCGATGGCTTTAATGCCGATAAAGGGCACCAGCAGCCCGCCCAGGCCATAGATCAGCAGGTTGCGGCGCAGCAGCGCCGCGGCGCTCAGCGGCCGGTAGCTCACGCCCTTCAGCGCCAGCGGGATCAGGAAGACAATCACCAGCGCGTTAAAAATCACCGCCGACAGGATCGCCGACGACGGCGAATGCAGATGCATCACGTTCAGCAGGTTGAGCTGCGGATAGGTCGCCGCGAAGGCCGCCGGGATAATGGCGAAATATTTAGCGACGTCATTGGCGATGCTGAAGGTGGTGAGCGAGCCGCGCGTCATCAGCATCTGCTTACCGATATGCACCACCTCCAGCAGCTTGGTGGGGTTGGAGTCGAGATCCACCATGTTGCCCGCCTCTTTCGCCGCCTGGGTGCCGGAGTTCATCGCCACCGCCACGTCGGCCTGCGCCAGCGCCGGGGCGTCGTTGGTGCCGTCGCCGGTCATCGCCACCAGCCGGCCTTCCGCCTGATACTGGCGGATCAGCGCCAGCTTGGCTTCCGGCGTCGCTTCCGACAGGAAGTCGTCGACGCCCGCCTCCGCCGCGATCGCCGCCGCGGTCAGCGGGTTGTCGCCGGTGATCATCACGGTTTTGATGCCCATCTTGCGCAGCTCGGCGAAACGCTCTTTGATGCCGCCTTTCACGATATCTTTTAGCGCCACCACGCCCAGCACCTTCGCACCTTCCGACACCACCAGCGGCGTGCCGCCGGCGCGCGCCACCTCTTCCACCAGCGCGTTGACCTCCGCCGGGAAGCGGCCGCTGTTGGCTTCGATATGGCGTTTCACGGCGTCCACCGCGCCTTTGCGGATCAGCCGGTCCTGCACGTTGACGCCGCTCATGCGCGTCTGCGCCGAGAAGGGAATAAAGCTTGCGCCCAGGCTGTTAAGGTCGCGCTCGCGCAGGTTAAAGCGCTGTTTCGCCAGCACCACGATGCTGCGCCCCTCGGGCGTCTCATCCGCCAGCGAGGCGAGCTGCGCCGCGTCGGCCAGCTGCTCTTCGCTAACGCCTGGCGCGGGCAGAAACTGCGTCGCCTGACGGTTGCCGAGCGTAATGGTGCCGGTCTTGTCCAGCATCAGCACGTCGACGTCGCCCGCCGCCTCAACCGCGCGCCCGCTGGTGGCGATTACGTTGGCGCCCAGCATGCGGCTCATGCCCGCCACGCCGATGGCGGAGAGCAGGCCGCCGATGGTGGTCGGGATCAAACAGACCAGCAGCGCCACCAGTACCGTGACGCTGACCGGCGCGCCGCCCCACGCCGAGAAGGGCCACAGGGTGACGGTCGCCAGCAGAAACACGATGGTCAGCGATACCAGCAGAATGGTCAGCGCGATCTCGTTAGGGGTTTTCCGCCGCTTCGCCCCTTCCACCATGGCGATCATGCGATCGAGAAAAGTCTCGCCCGGATTAACGCTGCACTGGATCACCAGCCAGTCGGAAAGAATGCGCGTACCGCCGGTTACCGAGGCGAAGTCGCCGCCCGACTCGCGGATAACCGGCGCGGATTCGCCGGTGATGGCGCTCTCGTCTACCGAGGCGCCGCCCTCCAGCACTTCGCCGTCGCAGGGAATAATATCGCCCGCCTCCGCCAGCACGATATCCCCTTTGCGCAGGCTGTCGGCAGAGACCTGCTGCCACTGGCCGCCATGGCGCGGCTCAGCCAGCTTTTTCGCAAAGCTGGTTTTCTTGACCCCTTTCAGGCTGCTCGCCTGCGCCTTGCTGCGCCCTTCCGCCAGCGCTTCGGCGAAGTTGGCGAACAGCACGGTGAACCAGAGCCAGAGGGCGATGGCGCCGGTAAAGCTGGCGCGGCCGTCAAGCCAGCCGCCCGCCATGCCCAGCGCCAGCAGCGTAGTGAGCAGGCTGCCGAGCCAGACCACGAACATCACCGGATTGCGGAACTGCACGCGCGGATCCAGCTTTTTCAGCGCGTCGACCAGCGCGACGCGCATCAGTGCGCCGTTCAGCGCCTGTTGTTGACGACTCATGAGTGCGTACCCTGAAGAAGTTGCAGATGCTCGGCGACTGGACCCAGCGCCAGAGCAGGAATAAAGGTCAGCGCGCCCACCAGCAGCACCGCGCCGATCAGCAGCGCGATAAACAGCGGGCCGTGCGTCGGCAGCGTGCCGTTGCCCACCGGCTGCGCCTTTTTCACCGCCATGCTGCCCGCCAGCGCCATCACCGGAATGATGATGCCGAAGCGGCCGACCAGCATGCAGAACGCCAGCAGCAGGTTCCAGAACGGCGTGTTGGCGCTCAGCCCCGCAAAGGCGCTACCGTTGTTATTGGCGGCGGACGAGACGGCGTAGAGCACTTCGCTGAAGCCGTGAATGCCGGGATTCGCCATGCCAGCGCGGCCCGCGTCGGTCATCATCGCCAGCGCGGTGCCGAGCAGCACCAGCGTCGGCGTCACCAGAATCGCCAGCGCGGTCATCTTCATTTCGCGCACGTCGACCTTTTTGCCCAGATACTCCGGCGTGCGACCGATCATCAGGCCCGCGATAAACACCGCCAGCACCACGAAGAGCAGCATGCCGTACAGGCCCGCGCCGACGCCGCCGAACACCACCTCGCCCAGCTGCATCAGCCACATCGGCACCATGCCGCCCAGCGCGGTGAAGGAGTCGTGCATCGCATTCACCGCGCCGCACGACGCGGCGGTGGTGATCACCGCAAACAGGCTGGAGTTAAGGATGCCGAAGCGCGTCTCTTTGCCTTCCATGTTAAGGGCGCTGTCAGCGCCAAGCGCCAGCAGGTGCGGGTTGCCGCGCGTTTCCGCCCACATCACCGCCACTACCGCTACGACGAACATCAGCGACATCGCCCAGAGCAGCATATGGCCCTGGCGACGGTCGCGCACCGCATAGCCGAAGGCGAAGCAGAGCGCCGCGGGGATGAGAAATATCGCCAGCATCTGCACGAAGTTGGTCAGCGCGTTGGGGTTCTCGAACGGATGCGCCGAGTTGACGTTAAAAAAGCCGCCGCCGTTGGTGCCCAGCATCTTGATCGCTTCCTGCGACGCCACCGGCCCCATCGCCAGCGTCTGCTGCGCCCCTTCCAGCGTGGCGACGGCGTGGTACGGCAGGAAGTTCTGAATGCTGCCCTGGCTGACGAACAGCAGCGCCATCAGCAGGCTGATCGGCAGCAGCACGTAGAGCGTGATGCGCGTCAAATCGCGCCACGCGTTACCAAGCGTATCGGTGGCGCGGCTGGCGAAACCGCGGATGAGCGCGAACGCCACCGCGATGCCGGTCGCCGCCGACACGAAGTTCTGCACCGTCAGGCCGACCATCTGGCTGAAGTAGCTCAGGGTGCTCTCCCCGCCGTAGGACTGCCAGTTGGTATTGGTAACGAAGCTGACCGCGGTATTGAGCGCCAGATGCCAGCTCAGCGCGGGCAGCTGCTGCGGGTTGAGCGGCAGCCGATCCTGCAGCAGCAGTATCGCCGTCAGCAGCAGCAGGCCGAGCAGGTTAAACAGCAGGATCGCCAGCAGATAGTGCGGCCAGCGCATGGTCGGCGCCTCCGCGCCGAGCAGACGCCAGAGCGGACGCTCGACGCCCGGCAGCACCGGCTTATCGGCGATCAGCGCGGCCAGCCCGCGTCCCAGCGGCTGCGCCAGCGCCATTAACGCCGCGAGAAAAACGGCAATCAGTAAAAACGCATTGGCGGCCATCAAAACGCCTCCGCATTCAGCAGGGCATAGATCAGGTAGCCCAGTAACAAAAACACCAGCACGATGCCGGTTATTACGCCCACGCTCACAGCGACCTCCAGAGGGATCAGGGTTTCGCGTTAGCCTGCGCGCATCGGTATAAAGAAGCGGTTAAATTGCGGAGGGCGGGCGTAAAAAAGTTATAAAAATGGCTTAAAAACAGCCAGATGACTGCGCACTTCCGCCTTTTTTAGTTATAAAACCCGGCGGCGAGGCGCAACGGCTGCGCCGCCATTGTGAAGACGATTGATATTCATTATCATTTCGATTTCCTTGCGAAATAATTATGATGCGCGTTCTTTTTTCTCTGCTGCTGCTGCTGTGCAGCGCCAGCGCCGTTGCCAAATCGATCGTCGATATCACCGGCCAGCGCGTGACCCTGCCCGATCGTCCCCAGCGCATCATTCTGGGCGAAAGCCGTATGCTCTATACCCTGGCGCTGATCGTGCCCGGCAACCCGGCGGCGCGCATCGCAGGCTGGCCGGCGGATATGGCGAAGTACGACCCGCAAAGCTGGCGCCAGTTCACCACCGCGTTCCCGGCGATCAAGGCGGTGCCGCAGCTCGGCGCTGGCGCGCTGCGCGACCTTAATCCTGAACAGGTGATCAGGCTGAATCCCGATCTGATTATCCTGCCGCGCCTGGCGAAAAGCGGCGCGCCAGAGGCGCATTTCCGCCAGCTGATGCAGCAGGTCAATATTCCGGTGATTTATGTCGACCTGCGCGTTGATCTGCTCAACAACACGGTGCCCAGCCTGAAAATCCTGGGCGAGGTATTTGACCAGCCGCAGCGCGCGCAGGCGTTTATCGATTTCTATCAGCAGCATATGGATAGGGTGCGCGACCGGCTGGCGAGCTATCAGGGCGCGAAAAACCGCGTGATGCTGCATCTGCATCTGGGCCGCCGCGACACCTGCTGCACCACGGCGGTCAACGGCAATCTCGGCCAGCTTCTCGCCTTTGCCGGCGGCGACAATATCGCCGCCGGCGCGGTAAAAGGGGTGTTCGGCGAGATCAATCCTGAACAGGCGCTCGCCCAGCCGCCGCAGGTCTATATCGCGACCGGCATGGCGGACGCGGACGACGACAACACGCTGCAGCTTGGCCCGGAAATCGACGCCGATCGGGCGGCCGTCAGCCTGCAAAGGCTGCTCGCCGCGCAGCCGGTTCTCAGCCAGCTTGAGGCGGTGAAAAACCACCGCGCGTACGGTCTGTGGCACAACTTTTATCTCAGCCCGTGGCACGTGGTCGCGGTAGAGCTCTTCGCAAAAGCGCTCTATCCGCAGCTGTTCGCCGACCTCGATCCGCAACGCACGCTGGAACAACTTTATCAGCGCTTTCTGCCGCTGAATTTATCAGGGACCTTCTGGAGCCAGTTACCGCAATGAAACCCCTCTCTTCTCTTCTGCTGGGCGGCGCGCTGCTCTCCGGCAGCCTGCACGCGCAGGAAACCACGCTGCTGGTCACGCAGGACGCAGCGCCGCAGGAAGATGGCTACCAGCCGCACAGCAGCGTGACCGCCACACGCGCGCCGGCGAAGATTATCGACACGCCGCAGAACGTCACCGTGGTGCAGCAGCAGGTGCTGCAGGATAGCGCCGCGCAGGATCTCGACGACGCGGTAAAATTCGTCAGCGGCATTACCCAGGCCAATACGCTGGGCGGCACGCAGGATGCGCTGATCAAGCGCGGCTTCGGCGATAACCGCGACGGCTCTATTCTGCGCGACGGCGTGCGTTCGATTCAGGCGCGCAACTTCACCCCCACCAGCGAGCGCGTCGAGGTGCTGAAAGGCCCCTCTTCCATGCTCTACGGCATGAACGAGCCGGGCGGCCTGGTCAACGTCATCAGCAAGAAGCCGCTGCTGACGCCGCAGGCGCATCTGGAGGGCCGCTACAGCAGCTTCGGCGGCGGCGGCGGGCAGCTCGACGTGACCGGCCCGCTCGGCACCAGCGGCTTTGCCGGACGGCTAATCGTCGATCACGACGAAACCGATTACTGGCGTAATTTCGGCCGCACGCGCCAGACGGTGGTTGCGCCGTCGCTGATGTGGTTTGGCGAGAGCACCACCCTGCGCGTCGCCTGGGAGCATATGGAGTACCTGGTGCCGTTCGATCGCGGTACGGTGATCAACCCCAAAACCGGCAAGCCGGTAAACACGCCGCGCGAAGAGCGCTTCGACGAGCGTTTCAACGCCACGCGCGGCGATCAGGATACCCTGACGCTGGCTGCCGATCGGATTCTTAACGACAGCTGGACGGCGCATCTCAACTACAGCTTTACGCGCAACGCCTATAGCGACCACCAGGCGCGCGCCACCGCTTTCAACGCCGATACCGGCGTGCTGACGCGTCAGGCCGACGCCACCGGCGACGCGCAGAGCCGCTCGCAGATGGTGCAGCTGACGCTCAACGGCGACGTCGACTGGGGCCGCGTCAATCATCAGCTGCTGGCCGGATTCGACTACGAAGCCGATCGCACCTTCCGCGGCGATATGCTGCGCGGCAAGAAAAACAGCCGCTTCAATATCTGGCATCCGGTGTATGACGAGATGTCATCCAGTTCTACGGTGAGCGCCGCCGACAGCGATCAGCGCGAGAATATCAGCAGCCGCGGCCTCTTTTTGCAGGATGCCATCCGCCTGACGCCGAACTGGCTGCTGCTGGGCGGCCTGCGCTACGACCGCTTCGACGTGATGGCGGGCAAAGGCCGTCCGTTCGTTGCCCGCACGCGCAGTTCCGACAGCCGGCTGGTGCCGCGCGCGGGCGTGGTTTATAACCTCAACGGCTGGTCAAGCCTCTACGCCAGCTACACGGAATCCTTTAAGCCCAACTCCTCTATCGCCACCGAGATCGGCGCGCTGCCGCCGGAGCTGGGCAAAGCCTGGGAAGTCGGCGGCAAGATCGATCTGCCCAACGGCGTGACCGGCACGCTGGCGCTGTTTGATATTCAGAAGCGCAACGTGATGGTGGATGAGCTGGTGGATGGCGAGAGCGTAACGCGCACCGCCGGGAAGGTGCGTTCGCAGGGCGTCGAGCTGGATCTGGCGGGCAAGCTGACCGACTCGCTCAGCCTGGTGGGCAGCTACGCCTGGACCGACGCGCGCGTCACCGCCGATCCGGCCAATAACGGCAACGCCATGAGCAATACCGCGCGCCATACCGCCGCGCTGTTCCTGACCAACGATTTCGGCGCCACCGGCCTGCTGGCGGCGGACGATCTGCGCGCCGGCGTCGGCGCGCGCTACGTCGGTCGCCGTCCCGGCGATGCGGCCAACAGCTTTTATCTGGATGACTACACGGTAGCGGACGCTTTTGTCGCCTGGCAAACGCCGCTTAACCATTACCGCGTGAAGTGGCAGGTCAACGTTAATAACCTGTTCGACAAAACCTATTACCCGTCCAGCGGCAACAATCTGCGCGTCGCGGTGGGCGAGCCGCGCGAGATCGCGCTGCGCGCCAGCGTCGATTTTTAACTCGCCAGCGCCCAGACGCGATTGAGATCGGCGTCTTTCCATAGCGGGCTCTCTTCTGCGCCGATAATGCTGTCGGTGCAGAAGCTGTCGCCGAGATCGATGCGTTCCGGCCTGACTTCGCGCTGCGCATGCAGCGACCAGAAGGCGTGCACCACCGGTTTCAGCAGTGATTGCTCGCCCGCCTTTACCACCAGCGCGACGCGTCCCGACGCCAGCCGCACCAGCGACCCCACCGGGTAGATGCCGATGGCGCGCACGAAGAGGTGCAGGAGCTGCTGGTCGAAGTGGCCGCGCCAGTTCAGCATATTGTGCATCGCTTCGGCGGGCGTCCAGCCCTTGCGGTAGACGCGCGTCGACGTGAGCGCGTCATAAACGTCGCACACCGCCGCCATGCGTGAGTAGAGCGAGATCTCGTCGCCTTTCAGCCGGTGCGGATAGCCGCTGCCGTCAACCTTTTCATGATGATGCAGGGCGATATCCAGCAGATCGGCGTCGGCGTCCGCCTCCATCAGCATCTGCGCGCCAACCACCGGATGCTGGCGCATCACCTCGAACTCTTCGTCGCTGAGCTTGCCGGGTTTATTGAGGATCTCCAGCGGCACCGCCGCCTTGCCGACGTCATGCAGCAGCCCGCCCATGCCGACGCGCCGCACCTGTTTGTCATCCAGCCCGAGCTGCTGCGCCAGCGTAATCATCAGCCCGCAAACCGCCATAGAGTGCAGCCAGGTGTAATCGTCATGGTTTTTGAGGCGCGCCACGCTCAACAGCGCGGTCGGTTCGCGCCGGATAGAGCCGGCGATCTCGTCCACCAGATCCAGCATGCCCGCCAGGTTCAGACGATGGCCGAGGCGCGCCTCGTTGAACATCGCCATCACCTGCGTTTTGCCCTGCTGGAAAATCTGCTGCGCCTGGTCCAGCTCCTGAAAAAAGGGCGTGCGTTCGACAGGTTTTTTATCCGCCGACGGCGCGGCAGGCGCCTGCACCGATCGATTCAGATCGATCCAGAGCCGCTGGATCCCTTCGTTGCGCAGCATCGCGATCTGCCGCGGATCGGTTACCAGCATCTGATTGCGAATGCGTTTATCTTTAATCCACCAGACCTCGAGCTTATGGATAAACATCCCTGGCCGCAGCTCGTCGACGGTGATTTGTTTAATCACGATATCTCTCCTAAGGATCGCTCCTGGTAGAGAAGTATCGGCAAGTGAGCAAATTTTCTTCAGTGGGAATGAAGTGGTCGGTGGTCGGCGCAGCGCGCCGACCTGGCGGAAACCTTATATCGCCTTGATGCCGTGCGCCGCTTTTTGCGCCTCGCGCGCCGCTTCCGGCGTCTGCGTTTCGCCGACGCGCACGATCGGCCCCATCACGAACAGGAACAGCAGCGCGGCGACGACGCAGTGCGCGCCGACAAATCCCAGCCCGATGCTGTAGCTGCCGGTCAGCCCGACAATCACGCCGAACAGCAGCGGCGTGACGAAGCCGGCGATATTGCTGACGCCGTTGAATATGCCGCCTGCAAGGCCGACCGCCTCTTTCGGCGCGGTATCGCTAATAACCGTCCAGGTGCCTGCGCCCGCTGCTACGCCCTTGCCGAAGAAGGCGAAAGACATAATGGCGATAATGCCGAGGTTGCTCGGGATCACCGCCGCCATCACCAGCGACGCCGCCATTAGCATGCCGATGATAAACGGCGTTTTGCGCGCCCAGGAGAGGCTCCAGCCGCGTTTGATCAGCATATCGGAGATATAGCCGCCGCTGATGCCGCCAAGAAAGCCGAACAGCGCGGGCGCGATAGTGGCGAAACCGGCGTCCATAATATTCATGCCGCGCGCCTGCACCAGATAGATCGGAAACCAGGTAATAAAAAAGTAGCTAAGCGCGATGGTGCAGTACTGACCGAGATAGGCGCACCAGAGCATGCGGCTGGAGAGCAGAGTTTTGAACATTTTCTTGTTCAGCGCAGGCCGCGCCTTCAGGGTATGGGGCGCATCGATATCCACCAGCGCCCCGCCCTCGACGATATAGTTCAGTTCGCTTTCGGAGACGCCAGGATGGTTGCGCGGCTCGCGCATATAGGCTGCCCAGACAAATACCGCCAGCACGCCGATACCGCCCAGCACGAAGAAGGGCCACTCCCAGCCGAAGCGCGACACCAGCCAGCCGGAAAGCGGCGAGAAAATAGCCACGGCAAAGTACTGCGCCGTGCTAAACAGCGCGGAGGCGCGGCCGCGTTCCGCGCCGGGAAACCACATAATCACCACGCGCGCGTTCGCCGGGAAGGCGGGCGCTTCTATCAGCCCCAGCGCAAAACGCAGCGTAAACATCAGCACCAGCGCGGCGGTCATACCGCCCGCCAGCTCGCCAACGAAGCCCATCGCAATAGTGGAAAGCGACCAGAGCGCCAGCGTGATGCCGTAAACTTTTTTCGCCCCGAAGCGGTCAAGCAGCAGGCCGCCGGGGATCTGGCCGATCACATAGGCCCAGCTAAACGCAGAGAGGATCAGGCCGAGCTGGATCGCCGACAGCCCAAACTCATCTTTTATCGCCGATCCGGAGATCGACAGGATCGAACGGTCAGCATAGGCCACCACCGACAGAAACAGGATCAGGCAGAGGATCCAGATACGCACGCGGGTGGGCCGCGCGGCAGAGTGCGCTGTTGTCATCAGGTGAATTCCTTAAAAAGGAGGCGTACCGCCCCGGAAAAAAATGATCAGGAATACCGCGTTGAACGCCCTGTGGAGGAAATATAGGTAGCAGGCGAAGGGTTGGTCATTGGGCGAGTGGTGAAATCATGCGCACTATCTGGCACTGATTTTGGCAGCCTTCACAACGCAGCTTGCGGCGCCGCACATAAGCGGCAAAAACGTCGGCTGGCGCATGGGGAATGTGCGCCAGCTCCAGGAAATCATGGCGCGCTGCGCTATGAAACGCAGCGGCCTGGGCGCGCCAGCATCGCGCCGCTACTGTGAATAACTGTCGCGCAGCATCGCCATCAAAATAATATCGTGATAGTCGCCGTCGCGCAGACAGGCCTTGCGGCGCACCCCCTCCTGCTCGAAGCCGAGGCGCTCATAGAGCCGCCGCGCGCGCGCGTTGTCGTGAAAGACTTCCAGCTCTACGCGCGTCGCGCCCAGCCAGTTAAAGGCGTAATCGAGGCCGGTGCGAATTAAACGTTCGCCGATGCCGCGTCCGCTGAAAGCGGGATCGACGCCGATGCCGAAGCTCAGGCCGTGCCGGGTGCGCGGCCGGTTTTCAATGAACAGCGTCAGTTCGCCGACCATCTGTCCGTCCAGCTCCGCGACAAAACCGATGTAGCCTTCACTATCCATTCTTTCGAATTTTTTCTGCCATGTCGCCACGCTGGGAAACGGCAGCTGCGTGGTCCAGCGATAGACCGCAGGCTGGCTGTAAAGACGCTGAAACCCAGCGGCATCGCTGGGTTCACGACCGCGAATGGCTAATTCCATATCGGTAATCCCTTTTAAGTTGCACTAAGCTGTTTACTCTCCCCAGACGTAAAGAGAGACGTTATGTTGTATCGCCGTTTCGAACGTTTTATCAATATTTTCCAGGATGCTCCATCCGATTCGCCGCCAGGCCGCATCGGCGCCTTCTATTTTTACTACCTGCGTCAGGTATGGCCAAGCTTCGCGGCGCTGCTGGTGGTGGGTCTGGGATCGGCGCTAATCGAGGTGGCGCTGTTCAGCTACCTCAGCCGTATTATCGACCTGGTCAACGGCGCGACGCCCGCCACGCTGTTCGCCGAGCACTGGCCTGTTCTGCTGTGGATGGCGTTTGTCGCGCTGATCCTGCGTCCGGTCTTTATCGCGCTACACGACATGCTGGTGCATCAGAGCATTAATCCCGGCATGACCAGCATGATCCAGTGGCAGCAGCATAACTATGTGCTGCGCCAGAGCCTGAACTTCTTTCACAGCGACTTCGCCGGACGCATCGCCCAGCGCATCACCCAGACCGGCAACGCGCTGCGCGACTCTGCGGTGCAGCTGGTCGACGCCATCTGGCACGTGCTGATCTACGCGATCACGTCGCTGGTGCTGTTTGCGGAAGCTGACTGGCGGCTGATGATCCCGCTGGTGATCTGGATCGTCGCCTATATCGCCTCGCTGCGCTTCTTCGTGCCGCGCGTGAAGGCGCGCTCTGTGGTGGCGTCGCAGGCGCGATCGAAGCTGATGGGCACCATCGTCGACGGTTACACCAATATCTCGACTATCAAGCTGTTTGCGCATCACGATCTGGAAAAGCGCTACGCCCGCGAAGCGCTGCAGGAGCAGACCGAAAAGAACCAGCGTTTGAGCCGCATGGTCACCAGCATGGACGTGACGCTCTCCTCGCTTAACGGCCTGCTGATCGTCTCGACCTCCGGCCTGGCGCTCTGGCTGTGGAGCCAGTCGCTGATCAGCGTCGGCGCCATCGCGCTGGCGACCGGTCTGGTGGTGCGCCTGGTCAATATGTCCGGCTGGATTATGTGGGTGGTGAACGGCATTTTCGAGAATATCGGCACGGTGCAGGACGGCATCAACACCATCGCCCAGCCGCTCAGCGTGCAGGATGCGCCGCAGGCGAAAGCGCTAAAGGTGACGCGCGGTCAGATCCGCTATGAGGATATCCGCTTTGACTATGGCGGCGGTCATCAGGTAATTAACCGTCTTAACCTCAACATCAAACCCGGCGAGAAAATCGCCCTGATCGGCCCTTCCGGCGCGGGCAAGTCGACGCTGGTGAATCTGCTGCTGCGCCTCTATGACCTGAACGGCGGCCGCATCACCATTGACGATCAGAATATTGCCGAGGTGACGCAGGCGAGCCTGCGCGGCCAGATCGGCATGATTACGCAGGATACCTCGCTGCTGCACCGCTCAATTCGCGAAAACCTGCTCTACGGTCGTCCCGACGCCACCGAAGAGGAGCTGCAGGCGGCGATTCACCGCGCGCGCGCCGACGAGTTTATTCCGCGCCTGTCCGACACCGAAGGGCGCACCGGGCTGGACGCCCACGTCGGCGAACGCGGCGTGAAGCTCTCCGGCGGTCAGCGCCAGCGCATCGCCATCGCCCGCGTGCTGCTGAAGGATGCGCCGATTCTTATCATGGATGAGGCGACCTCGGCGCTCGACTCCGAGGTGGAAGCGGCGATTCAGGAGAGCCTGGGCACGCTGATGGAGGGCAAAACGGTGATCGCCATCGCGCACCGTTTGTCGACCATCGCCAAAATGGATCGCCTGATCGTGCTGGATAAGGGACATATCGTCGAGATGGGCAACCACAGCGAGCTGCTGGCGCACAACGGCCTCTATGCCCGGCTGTGGCGCCATCAGACCAGCGGATTCGTCGGCGATCACTGATCGCCGCGTCGATACGGCAAGGCGTCGCGCGCCTCATCGGCCCAGGCGCGCACGCCTTCTCGCTCTTCCTGTAGAAAATCCGCTACCGCATCGCGCAGGCCGGGATGCGTCAGATAGTGCCAGGAGGTGGTGAGCTGCGGCTCAAAGCCGCGCACCAGCTTGTGTTCGCCCTGCGCGCCAGCGTCGAAACGCTTCAGACCCGTGGCGATGGCGTAGTCCATGCCCTGATAGAAGCAGGTTTCGAAATGCAGGCGATCGAACTCCGCCAGGCAGCCCCAGTAACGCCCGTATAGCGTCTCGCCATCCACCAGACAGAACGCCATCGCCGCCGGCTGCTGCTGCAGATGCGCGATCGCCACGCGAATGCTGTGCGGCATGCGCGCCGCCAGCAGGCTGAAAAAGTCGCGCGTCAGGTAAGGCCGCTGGCCGCGCACCGCATAGGTGTTGGCGTAGCAGGTATAGACGAAATCCCACTGATCCTCGCGCAGCTCGTCGCCGCGATACCAGTTAAATTCAAAACCGCTCTGCGCCACCAGCTCGCGCTCTTTGCGCAGCTGTTTGCGCTTGCGCGACATCAGCGTGTCGAGAAAGTCCTGAAAATCGCGGTAGCCGCGATTATGCCAGTGATACTGGCAGCCGAGCCGCATCAGCCACTCCGGCTGCTGACGCAGCAGCGCGTCGCCGGGCGCGTCGGTAAAGTTGATATGGGCGCTGCTCAGCCCCTGTTGATGCAGCGTCTCCGGCAGCGCGGCGAGCAGCTGCGCGGCAGCCTGCGCGTCCCCCAGCAGGCGCGCGCCGGTCACCGGGCTAAAGGGAATGGCGCCCAGCCATTTTGGATAGTAGCGAATGCCCGCGCGCTGGCAGGCGTCCGCCCAGGCGTGATCGAAGACATATTCGCCCCATGAGTTGCGCTTGCGGTAGCCGGGCAGCGCCGCGCGCAGCGCGCCCGCTTCCCGCCACAGCAGATGATCCGGCTGCCAGCCGCTTTCGGCGCGTACGCTGCCGCTCTCTTCCAGCGCCAGCAGAAAGGCGTGGCGTAAAAAAGGCTGATCGTCGGGCAGCAGCGCGTCCCATTCAGCGGCGTCGACATCCGCCAGCGAAGCAAGGTGAAGCAGAGACATGCAGAACTCCAGACCAAAACGGGCGAAAAGCTAGTCAAGCAGGTTTTGCCGCACAGCGAAAGGGCGACGGCACCTAATGTGAAGCGACGAAGCGCGCGTCTGGCTGGGCAGGCGGCAGCGCGAAGCCATCCCGCAGCCGCCTGGCCTCTTCGCCCGGCGACAGACCGAACAGCCGACGGAATTCGCGGCTGAACTGCGAAGGACTTTCATACCCCACCGCCAGGCTGGCCGCGGCGGCGGTCATCTGCTGGCGCACCATCAGCAGCCGCGCCTGATGCAGGCGGATCGACTTGACGTACTGCATCGGCGACGTCTGGGTGACGGCGCGAAAGTGGGCGTGAAAGGTCGCATGGCTCATGCCGGCGCGGCGGGCGAGCTGGGCGATATCCAGCGTCTGAGCATAGTGCTGATGAATATGGCGCAGCGCCTGGGCGATTTTGCCGAAGGCGCCTTGCTGCGTCAGCGCGGCGCGCAGTTCGCCTCCCTGCTCGCCGCTCAGCACGTGGAAGTAGATTTCCCGCACCAGCGCCGGGCCAAGCAGCGCGGCCTGCAGCGGATCGCCCAGCGCATACAGCAGCCGCGTCACCGAACGCTGCATCGCCTCATCGAGCGGCGTGGAAACCATTCCGGCCGGCTGGTGCGTGACCGTTGCGCCCGCCTGCTCCATCTGCAGCAGCAGCTCCGCCGCTACCGGCAGATCGAGATGCATATAGATCGCCAGCAGCGGCGCCTCGGCGCTGGCGTCGGTCTCCATGATAAAAGGCACCGGCACCGAGACCGCCAGATAGTGCTGCGCGTCGTAGCAATAGACGCGCTCGCCGAAATAGCCGCGCTTGCGGCCCTGCAGCACGATCACGATGCCGGGATCGTAGAGCACCGGCGTGCGGCTCAGCGGACGGTTGGATCGCAGCAGCCGCACGTCGGGCAGCGGCGTCAGGTTGTAGCCTTCCTGCGGCGCAAGCGCGGCGATCAGGCGAAGGGAGTCGGCGTTCATAAGAGGATTATGCACGTCTGCGGCGCTATTTACCGCTGCCGCGCCTGAAATTCAGCGTTTCAGGCAAGGATGGCAGAGGAACGGGCATCCTCTTTTACGGGCGACGGGCGCAGGCTAAAGCCTCACCCACAGAGAGGAAAGCAGATGAAACAGATCATGATCACCGGCGTCAGCAGCGGCTTCGGTCAGGCGCTGGCGCAGGCGGCGCTGGCGGCGGGCCACCGCGTTTTCGGCACCGTGCGCAGCCAGCAGGCGCTGGACGCCTTTACGGCGCTGGATCCGACGCGCGCCCACGGCGCGATACTCGATCTTACCGACGTAGAACGCATCGCCCCGCTGGTGGCGGCGTTTGAAGAGGCGCACGGCCCGCTCGACACGCTCATCAACAATGCGGGCTACGGTCATGAGGGTATTTTCGAAGAGGCGACGCTGGCGGAGATGCGCCACCAGTTTGACGTCAACGTCTGGGGAGCGGTCGCCATGATGAAGGCGCTGGTGCCGCGTTTCCGCGCGCGGCGACGCGGGCAGATTATCAATATCACCTCAATGGGCGGCCTGATTACGCTGCCTGGCATCAGCGACTACTGCGCCAGCAAATTCGCGCTGGAAGCCTTTTCGGAAACCCTGAGCCAGGAGCTGGCCGGTTTTAATATCGCCGTGACCGCCGTCGCGCCGGGCTCGTTTCGCACCGACTGGGCAGGCCGCTCTATGGTGCGCAGCCCGCGCGCCATCAGTGATTACGACGCGCTCTTCGATCCGGTGCGTGAAGCGCGCCTCGCCAAAAGCGGCCGACAGAACGGCGATCCCCATAAAGCGGCGCTGGCGATCCTCGGGTTGCTGGACCACCCCGCGCCGCCGGCGCACCTGCTGCTGGGCAGCGACGCGCTGCAGCTGGTGCGCGATAAGCTGCGCCGCCTTGAGAGCAGCGTTGCCGAATGGGAGAGCGTCACGCGTTCAACCGACGGCTAAAAGCCTGTACATTGGCGTTTTCATCTGCAGGAACGCTCTATGGATCGGCTTGATTGCGACCGAATGTTCGTCGCCGTACTGGAGCTGGGCAGCTTTGCCGCCGCAGCGGCGCGGCTCGGCGTCAGCAGCGGTCAGGCGTCAAAGCTGGTGTCGAAGCTGGAGCGGCAGCTCGGCGTGCAGCTGGTTAAGCGCAGCACGCGCGCGCTGTCGCCCACCGACGTCGGTCGCACTTACTACGAACAGGTCAAAACGCTGCTTGACGCCTTTGACGCGCTCGACGTCAGCGTACGCGAAAGCGCCGGCACCCCGAGCGGCCGGCTGAATATCAGCGCGCCCGTGACCTTCGGCAGCGCGGTGCTCTCCCGCGTGCTGGCCGCCTTCGCCAGACGCTATCCGCTGATCGAACTGGACGTCAGCTTTTCCGATCGCCCGGTCAGTATCGTGGACGAAGGCTTCGATATCGCCGTACGCATCGGCAACCTGAGCGACAGCAGCCTGATTGCGCGCCGTCTGGGGGGAATTGCGGTGCGGCTCGCCGCTTCGCCGCGCTATCTGCAGCAGTACGGCACGCCGCAGCACTGGCGCGCCATCAGCGAGCATCAGTGCATTACCGACACCAACTTCCGCGATCCCTGGAACTGGCCGTTCGTCAGCGAGACGGGCGAGACGGTGACCGTGCCGGTGCGCGGCCGTCTGCGCTTTGCCAATACCGAAGCCTGCCTGCAGGCGGCGCTCGCCGGGCTGGGCATCGCCCGGCTGCCGGATTTTATCGCCGCGCCCGCGCTGCAGCGCGGCGATATCGTGCCGGTGCTGGCGCGCTACGACGTGCCGCCCCTCGGCCTGTTCGCGCTCTATCCCGCCGCGCGCCATCTGCCGCAGCGTACGCGACTGCTGGTCGATTTTCTGGCGGATCACTTCGATCGTTTCCCGCCCGGCCGATCCCTTCCAGAATGGAAAGAATGATTGTCGTTTTGACCCGATTATCAGCCGCGAGGAAGAGTAATAAGCTGCTGCTTATATCAGCATGAGGAGCAGCGCAATGTTAGTCAGAGGTAAATGGAGTGCGGAGTGGCATCCGGTTCAGGCCACGGATAAACAGGGCGGATTCGTTCGCCAGACGTCGAGTTTTCGCCACTGGATCAGCAGCGACGGCAGCACCCCCTTTGCCGCCGAGCCGGATCGCTATCACCTCTATGTGGCGCTGATCTGCCCCTGGGCTTCGCGCGCGCTGATCGCCCGCAAGCTAAAAGGGCTGGAGTCGGTTATCAGCGTTTCGGTGGTTGAGCCGCAGCTTGGCGAGCAGGGCTGGCGCTTCGGCGACTTTCCCGGCGCGGATCGCGACACCCTCAACGGCGCGCGCTTCCTGCACGAGCTCTATACCCGCGCCGATGCTGACTTTACCGGACGCGCCACCGTGCCGGTGCTGTGGGACAAAAAGACGCAAACCATCGTCAACAACGAGTCGGCGGATATTGTGCGCATGCTTAACAGCGGTTTCGGCGATCTTGCCGATAACCGTATCGATCTCTTTCCCGACGCGCTGCGCGATGAAATCGAAACGCTGAACGCGGCGATCTACCCGCGCCTGAATAACGGCGTCTACCGCGCCGGTTTCGCCACCACTCAGCTCAGCTATCAGCAGGCCTACAGCGAGGTGTTCGAGCAGTTGAACGAGCTGGAAACGCGGCTGGCGGACGGCCGCACCTTTCTGTTCGGCGAGCGCGTCACCGAGACCGATATTCGCCTTTTCGTGACGCTTATCCGCTTCGACGTCGCCTATTACGGCCTGTTCAAGTGCAATCAGCGTCGGGTGCGCGACTATCCGTTGCTCAACCGCTATCTGAAGAGCATGCTGTCGATTTCCGGCGTGCGCGAGACGGTAAATATCGAGCACATCAAACAGGGCTACTATTCCATTAAGGCGCTCAATCCCAACGGCATCGTGCCGGCAGGCCCGGATATGAGCGAGTATGGTTTTTAAGGAGAAACGGATGGCGAAAGCGTTAGTGATTTTTCTGCATGGCGTCGGCAGCAACGGCGAGGATTTAGCGGCGCTGGGCCGTCACTGGGCGCCGCTGTTGCCGGATGTCATCTTCGCCGCGCCCGATGCGCCCTTCTCTTTTCCCCATGGCGCAGGCTTTGAGTGGTTTAGCCTCGACGGCGTGACGCCGGAGAACCGTCCGGCGCGAGTGCGCGCCGCGCGCGAAACCTTCGACGCGACGCTGAAAGCGATTCTCGCGCGCCACGGGCTGAGCGACCAGTGGGACAAGGTGGTGCTGGTCGGCTTTTCGCAGGGATCGATCATGGCGCTCGACGCGCTGGCGTCAGGACGCTTTCCGCTGGCGGGCGTGGTGGCTTTCTCCGGCCGGCTGGCGTTCGACGAGCCGCTGTCGCCTGCGATTCAGACCCCCGCGCTGCTGATCCACGGCCACGCCGACGCGGTGATCCCGTGGCGCGAGAGCGAGTCGGCCGCGCAGCGTCTGAAAGCCGCCGGCGTGCCCCTTGAGCTTCAGCTTGAACCCAGGACGGAGCACACCATTTCCGCGCAGGGCGCGATGCGCGCCGCCGCGTTTATCGCGCAGTGCCTGCAGGACTAGGGCCAGAAACGCCGTAGCGCGGCATACGCCTGCCGCGCCGCCTCATGCGGCGGCAGGCGCTTCAGGTCGTCATTAAACACTTCAATGCCTATCGGTCCCTGATAGTTCGCGCTTTTCAGCTTATCAACAAAGCTGCCGATATCGATAATGCCCGCGCCGGGCAGCTGGCGCTGATGTTTCGCCAGCGTCATGATCGCCTCTTTATCCTGCGGCGAAGGCTGAACCGCCATATCGCACAGCTGCACTTCATAAATTCGCTCGGCGGGAATGTTGTCGAGATGCGAGGCGTCGCCGCCCAGCGCGCAGATATGAAAAAGATCGACCACCAGACCGATATTGGGCTGATCGAGACGCTGCAGCCGCTCCCAGGCTTTCGGCAGCGTATTATCGACGCTGCACCATGCCATCGGCTCATACATGATGCGCATGTCGAAGCGCGCAGCTTCCGAGGCCAGCCAGCGAAGGTCTTCGTCGATTTGCCCGGCAATGCAATCTTCGCGCGTGGTAGCAGGGGCCTGAAGGGTGTCGCAGCCCAGCGCCTGCGCCATCTCGATAAACTGGCGCAGTTCGTCCCGCTTTTGCCGACGCAGCTCGCCGGGGGCGCCGGTAAAATCGCGCAGCACCTGCAGGTTGGTAAAGCCGAGTCCCTGCTGCGCCAGATGCGCCGCGCCCTGCCGGGAGGCGTCGACATCTTCACGCCAGATTTCGACCTGATCGAAGCCGGCGTCGCGCGCCGCCTGAAGTTTCTCTTCGGTGTTACCGCTTAACAGCACCAGGTTAAGGAATGCAGGCTGAGTCATGAACGTCCTCCTTAATCGTCCGGAATAATCGGTTAATGCAGAGGCGGAATGCCTCTGCGGCCGGTATTTGCCTTAGCCGAGAAAATTCACCAGCGCGAAGCCGGCAAAGGTCATCAGCAGCGATCCGGCGACGTGCGTCAGCACGCTCGTCATCGCCCACAAATACTTACCTGATTGTAGCAACATGAGGATTTCTGCCGAGAAAGTAGAGAAAGTCGTCAGACCGCCGCACAGGCCGGTGACGATCAGCAGCTTCCAGGCGGGGTCGAGCTGGGGGTTTTTGACAAACCAGGCGAGCGCGGCGCCGATAATAAAGCCGCCAGCCAGGTTCACCAGCAGCGTGCCCGGCGGCAGGCTGGGAAAGAGCGCGTTAAAGCGCAGCGAGATAAGCCAGCGCAGCGTACAGCCTGCAGCGCCGCCCAGCATCACGGCGAACAGCGACTTCAACATGATTAACTCCTGTAGTCAGCGATCGCGCAGGGACGTGGCGGAGAGAGCACTAGCCTGACACACCAGTAACGCCTGCGAGAGGATTCGGGTTGATGTCAGGCGTCATCAGCCGCTGGGATCGCCAGCAGGCGGTTGGGGAAGGTGGAACGCCATCACCTTAAGGCGTTGATAATACGATGAGGCGCAGGGAGAGACAAGCGGGTCAGACGAGCAGCAGACGGCGAAAAAGCAGATTCTGAAGGCTTTGCCGCGGCGAATTTTCTTAATAAAAAAGATTATATCTTCAACAGCATTTGATAATTTTTATATAGTCTGAGCAGTACTGAATAATCTTTTCATCATTGGTTATTAAGGCCAGTTTTTCTTCTCGAGCCTGAGCGACGAGCAAACGGTCAAAAGGATCTTTATGCATCTTTTCCGGTAAGTTGCGAATGGAGCAGGCATGACGCGAAGTAATGGGGAGTTCAATATAGCCCGCCTCTTTTAATCCTTCAGTAAGGCTGGCTGGATCGAAGCCAAAATCGGGTTTGCCTAAATCGGCCTTGATAGCGATTTCCTGAATTGAGGCGGGCGAATAATAAAGCCGATTATTGTGGTCGGCGAGAATAGCAATGGTCTCTTTAGCGAGTTTTTCTGGCTGCCAGCCTATCCAGATAAGTGCATGAGTATCAATTAAATATCCGCCTGCTGACAGAACAAGCGCTTTATTCTTCCCTGGCGCCATACTCGCTATTCCCATAAAACAGTTCTTCGATTTTGTCGGCGTGCAGTTCATTGAAGTTGTCTGGCACGCTGATTTCGCCCTTTTCTTTCATAAACCCGATGCGCGGCGTTTTCTCAGCTGGCGTCAAAGGAACGAGTTTCGCCATAGGCTGACCGTTGCGGGCGATAATATATTCCTCACCTGTAGCCGCTACATTAGCGATGAGTTTAGAAAAATTCGTTTTCGCATCGTAAAGGTTCAACTTGTGCATAAAACCTCTGTTAGTTGGTCAAGTTACTGGCTAAATGGTGTGCTTTGTTAGTCTAAAGGCATCACGTTTCCTGGTCAATTTTTATTCAGAATGCACAGAGAAGACTGATGTAATCATTCGTAGAGTCCTGATTTAGGGAGAAGTGATGCGCACCTTGATTTTCGATACCGATATTGGCGTAGACGACGCCTTTGCGCTGGCTTACGCGGCGCGCACGCAGCGGCTGCTGGGCATCACCACGGTGTTCGGCAACGTGGCGGTGGGACAGGCGGTAAAGAACGCTCGCCTGTTTTGCGAAAAGATGCAGATCGACGCGCCGATCTACCGCGGCTGTTCGCGCCCGCTGGCGCTGGCGCCCAGCGAGCCGGCGACGCTGCATGGCGCAGACGGCTTAGGCGACGCGTTTGACAACCCTTATAGCGACGCGGCGCCGGGCGCGGTGCAGTTTATTATCGACAGCGTGCGCGCCCGGCCGCATGAGATTACGCTGGTGGCGATTGGCCCGCTGACCAACATCGCCAGCGCCATCAATCAGGCGCCGGACATTATTCCGCTGGTGAAAGAGCTGGCGATAATGGGCGGCGCGTTTGGCACCGACGGCCACAGCGGCAACGTGACGCCTTTCGCCGAGTTCAATATCTGGAAAGATCCGCACGCCGCCGATCAGGTGCTCAGCTCGGCGCTTAACATCGTGGTGCTGCCGCTCGACGTGACCCACAAGGTGTTGATCAGCGGCCAGGAAGTCGAGCAGCTTAACCAGCCGGTGCTGAGCGCCATCGTGCGGCCCTATCTTGCCTATAGTCTGCAAAAAGAGGGGTTCGACGGCATGGCGCTGCACGACACGCTGGCGATCGCCTGGCTCTGCCAGCCCGAGGCGTTTCAGCTAAGCGAAGGCCCGCTGCGCGTCATCACCGAGGGCATCGCGCGCGGGCAAACGGTGCGTAAGCTGAGCGCGCTGGCGTCGCGGGAGGATCCGTTTCGCCATCTGCCTGCCCAGCGCGTGGCGCTGGGCGTGGACGCCGCGCGGGTGCGCGACCACTTCTTCCGCACGCTTAGCGATCGAAGTGAATAACGCCTTTGATCAGCTCGCGATTGTTGATCACCTGCGGTTCGAAGCTTTCCGCCAGCGTCGTGAAAGCGAAGTGCGCGTTAAGCATCATCGCGGCGCGCAGCTGGCCGCTCGCCATCAAATCGCGCACGCGATTGAAGTCTTCGCGCGTCGCGTTGCGGCTGCCCATTAGCGTAGTCTCTTTCTTGTGGAACTCGCTGTCCGGGATCACCAGATCGCCCTTATGCAGGCCGACATAGACCACGGTGCCGCCGTGTCGCATCAGGTTGACGGCGTTGTTCATCGCCGCCGGGCTGCCGGTGGCGTCGAGCACTTTTAGCGCCAGCCTGCCGTTGAACTGCGCGCGCAGCGCGTCGTAAAAATCGTCGCGCGCCGGATCGATCGCCGCCAGGCCCAGCTCTTTCGCGACGTGCGCGCGGCGAAACTCGCTGGTGTCCGCCACCACGACGTTAGCGCCCGCTGCCGCGGCGATCGCCGCCACGCCCAGGCCGATGGGCCCCGCGCCCACCACCAGCACATCTTCGTCCGCGCCGACGCTTGCCCGGCGCACCGCATGCGCGCTGATGGCGAACGGTTCAATCAGCGCGGCGGCCTCCGGCGCGACCTCTTCTACCTGCAGCAGATTGCCGGCCGGCACGGCGAGGTATTCGCAAAAGCCGCCATCCTGATGCACGCCGATCACGGAAATCTGTTCGCAGCAGTTGGTTTTGCCGCTCTGGCAGGCATCGCAGCGCAGACAGGAGATATAGGGGATCAGCGCCACGCGCTGGCCCGGCTCAACGCCCGTCGCGCCTTCGCCCAGCGCGACCACTTCGCCGCACAGCTCATGTCCCAGCACGCGCGGATAGCTGAAGAACGGCTGATTGCCCGCCCAGGCGTGGATATCGGTGCCGCAGATGCCGGCGGCGATGATTTTAATCAGCGCCTCGCCGGCGGCGGGGGCAGGCCGCTCGCGCGTGGCCCAGATCATTTTCTTTGGTTCAGCGATGACCAGGCTTTTCATTGTCGTCATGGGAATTCTCCTGTTGTCCTGCCGCAGTTATGACGAATTGATCACCCACCGGCTGTTTTGCCCGCGCGATCTGTGAGGCACGGCGTTTTTTTTGGGATTTGAATGGTTTTTAATAAATAAAAAACCGGAGAGTCCTTGTGAGCCGCAATCTGAATCTGCGCCAGAACGTCATCAACCAGATGCTGGAAGGGATCGCCCAGCGTCATATCCGTTCGCCGCTGCCCGCGCAGGCGGCGCTGGCGGAGATGTTCAATATCAGCCGCACCACGGTGCGTCATACGCTGCACTATCTGGCGCAGCGCGGCGTGCTGGAAAAAGTGGCCGGAACTTACGTGATCGTGCGGCAGCCGCAGGAAGAGGATGGTTTCAGCGAACTGACGTCGCCGATTGAGCAGCAGGCAAGCCAGTTCGAACAGGCGTTTTTCGAGATGATCAATCAGCGCCAGCTCTCGCCCGGCGACGCCTTTAGCGAGCTACAGCTGGCGCAGCGGGTGAAGGTCAGTCCGGTGGTGGTGCGCGAGTTTCTGTTGCGCTTTATGCGTTACGATCTGCTGGAGCCGGTCAAGCGCGGTCGCTGGCGCATGAAGAAGTTCACCCTGGACTACGCCGACAAGCTGTTCGAGCTGCGCGAGATGCTGGAAACGCACGCGCTGACGCGCTTTCTCAACCTGCCGCCGCAGGATGAGCGCTGGATTCAGGCGCGCGACCTGCTGGATCGCCATCGCGCTTTGCGCGACACCATCGCCAGCGACTACCGCCAGTTCGCCGCGCTGGATAAAGAGCTGCATTCGCTGATCCTCTCCGCCGCCAACAATCCCTTTTTCAACCACTCGCTGGAGATTATTTCGGTTATTTTTCATTCCCATTACCAGTGGGACGAGCGCGATCTCAAGCAGCGCAATATCGTGGCGCTGGAGGAGCATATGGCGCTGCTCTCCGCGCTTATCGGCCGTCAGGACGTCGATGCGCTGCTGGCGCTGCATAATCATCTGGCTACGTCCCGCTCGTCGATGGCGCGCTCGATCCGTCAGTACAATTAAAAACCGATTAAAAACCGCAAAGCATTAGCTCCCGCACGAATCAGAAACATCTTCGCAACATCCTGGCTGCATTGCTTCTAGTCTCGACTGCAACTCATAACGGCCGCTGGGCCGCTATGTCCTTAGCTGTCTGATAACGATAACGACCCCGCTACGGGAGAATGCCATGGAAAATACCTCAACCCGCGACGCTAAAAATCCGGTCGTCGGAACGCCGCCAGAGCAGGAATATGTGCCGGCGCGCAGCGATATCGTGCGCTCGCCGCGCATTCGCAAGATACAGATCACCGCCATGCTGCTGCTGCTGTTCGCAGCCATCATTAACTATCTCGACCGCAGTTCGCTCTCGGTCGCCAACATGACCATTCGCGAGGAGCTGGGGCTGAACGCCACCGAGATCGGCATGCTGCTCTCCGCCTTTTCGCTGGCGTATGGGCTGGCGCAGCTGCCCTGCGGCGCGTTGCTGGACCGTAAAGGGCCGCGCATTATGCTTGGCCTCGGCATGTTCGTCTGGTCGCTGTTTCAGGCGGCCGCCGGGCTGGTGCATAACTTCACCCAGTTTATTCTGGTGCGCATCGGCCTCGGCATCGGCGAAGCGCCGATGAACCCGTGCGGCGTAAAGGTGATCAACGACTGGTTCAACATTAAAGATCGCGGCATGCCGATGGGCTTCTTCAACGCCGCCTCGATGATCGGCCTGTCGGTGGCGCCGCCGGTGCTGGCCGCGATGATGCTGGCGTTCGGCTGGCGCGGTATGTTTATTACCATCGGCGTGCTCGGCATGTTTCTGGCGATTGGCTGGTACCTGATTTATCGCGACCGCGACAACAATAAGCTCAGCGCGGAAGAGATCCACTATCTGCAGGCGGGCAGCGTGGCGTCGCGTAAAGAGCCGCTGAGCTTCGCCGAATGGCGCGGCCTGTTTAAGCAGCGCACCATGTGGGGCATGATGATCGGCTTTAGCGGCATCAACTATACCGCCTGGCTCTATATCGCCTGGCTGCCGGGCTATCTGCAGTCGACCTACCATCTGGATCTGAAGAGCACCGGCCTGCTGGCGGCGATTCCGTTCCTGTTCGGCGCGGCGGGCATGCTGCTGAACGGCTACGCGGTGGATGCGCTGGTGCGCCGCGGCTTCGACGCGGTGAAAACCCGCAAGGTGTGCATTATCTCCGGCATGCTGCTGTCGGCGGCCTTTACCGCCTTCGTGACGCGCGCCACCGATACCACCAGCGCCGTTACGCTGATCGGGATGGCGCTCTTCTGCATCCACTTCGCGGGCACCTCCTGCTGGGGGCTGATCCACGCCAACGTGACGGCGCGCATGACCGCGTCGGTCGGCAGCATCCAGAACTTTGCCAGCTTTGTCTTCGCCTCGTTCGCGCCGGTCATCACCGGCTGGGTGCTGGATACCACGAAGTCGTTCAGCCTCGCGCTGATGATCTGCGCCGGTATCGCCGTAGTGGGCGCCCTCGCCTATCTGGTGCTGGTGCGCAAGCCGATTACCGACGGCGTATAGCAATAAAGCAGCCGGGCGCTCGCCCGGCTAGCTCAGTTTATGCAGCGTCACGCCGTGGCGCGCGCCGTAGCGCTCAATGCCGGAAATGATCTTCTCCACGCTCAGCGGCGGCGGCGGCGCGAAGAGCGGCGCCCGCGCCCGCAGCGCCGCGTCAAAGTGCGCGAAAGCGGCCAAATCATGCGGATAGCGCTCGGTATCGACGCCGACGAACGCCCCCTCATTCATCGCGCGATCGAGCAATCCCCGCCAGCGCTCAAGCGGCGCCAGCCCGATACTCTCCGTCCCGGTTGAATAGAGCAGCATATCGATATCGCGATAGCGCGGCTGCCGGTCGAGGAAGCGCGTCAGCGAGGCGGCGGAAGGCTCGGCGCCCGACATCAGCCAGAACGGAATGGCGTGCTGACGCATAGCGCACCAGGGATCCATCAGCAGATAGCTGCCCACCGTCAGGCGCGTCGCATTGATGCCCGCCGCCAGATACCAGTCGCGATAGATCTCCGCCACCACGAAGCTTAGCGCCTCGGGATCCTGATAGCGTATCTCCATCAGCTGCCAGCCCTGATCCGCCGCCAGCTTTTTCAGCGGCGATTTCAGATATTCGTCCAGTCCCCACTCCGCTTCCGGCACCCGATCGGTGGGCGCGGGCGCCTGCCACTGTTCGCGATCGCTGCCATAACGCGCCAGCAGTTCCGCTACGCGTCCGCCGCCCTGCAGATACTCCTTCTCCGTTGCGCCGCCCAGCGCGCCGAACTGGAAGAAAGAGCGATCGCTGGTGCGCGTTACCGGCCACTGCTGCGTGCAGTGGCTGATAAACAGCGTGCTTTTGCCCGGCAGGCTGCGCATCAGGAACTCATTAAAGGCGAGCGGTAGCGCGCGCAGCTTCAGATGGAAGTAGCGCAGTTTGTCGAGCATCAGCCGGTCCTGATTGGGATCCTGGATCTGATGCACCGCCAGACGCGGCCACGCGGCCAGCAGCGCCGCCGCTACCGCTTTGCCCTGCTCAAAGCTTGCCTGAGCGTCGTCGGGATCGCTGTGCGGCGAACGCACGGGACAGAGAAAGGTCTGCGGCAGCCAGGGCGCGCCCGCCGCGGCGGCCAGATGGGTCAGCGCGCCGTTCGACGAGCCGATAAAGGCGGCGGGATAGTCGCGTTCCGGATATTCGCTCACCATCCATTCGGCGATGCCTTCGATATCGAGATCGCCCGCCTGCGATTCGGTGATGCCTTCCGCCATGCCGCCGACTGCATAGCCCCACTCTCTCAGCCGGGTCGGCAGGCGGTCGAGCGACGGCAGCAGGCGATCGCGCATCGGCGACGCCTCGGCGTCGTCGACCGGCTTATCATGCAGCGTGTGGGCCAGCGCCATCAGCATGGCGGTGGCGGAGTCGAAGCGGGCGATGCCTTTGGGCAGTTTACTCATCCTGATTCTCCTGCTGAATGCGCGTCAGAAAGGGACGGATGGCGTGGCGGAAGCTCCACGGATAGACATAGTGCAGCGTATGGGTGCCGCCGCGCAGCGTCAGCACCTCGCCGCGCGGCATCAGCGCGCCCAGCTCGTCAACCCAGCGCGCGGGCGACACCGTGTCGCGCGAGCCGCGCAGCAGCAGCGTCGGCGCGTTGATATAGGGCAGACGGTGTTCAATGCGATCCTGCAGTAGCAAACGATGGGTTTTCAGCGCGCGCCACAGGCCGGCTTTGGCGAGGTCGACGTGCATCAGCGACGTGGAGGAGCGATGGCGTTCGAGACGGCTGTTGCGCCAGCCGCGCCACGCCTGACGCAGCAGGCTGCGCGCGTGACGATCCACCGTCGGGCCCTGGAAAACCAGCGCGGCCACCGCTTCGGGATGCCTGACGGCCAGCGCGGCGAGCACCTGACAGCCGGAGGCGCTGCCGATCCAGATAGCGCGCGTCAGCTGGTTATGCTGCAGCCATTGCCAGAGCGCGTCGGCCTGCTCTTCGACCGACAGCACAGGCACCGATGCCGGCAAGACGCTGGCGCCGAAACCGGGCAGATCGGGCACCAGCACGCGATAGTTGTTGCTCAGCGCCAGCGCCAGCTCCTCCATCGAGCGTCCCGACATCACCAGCTCGTGTACCAGCACCAGCGGCAGGCCGGGCGCGTCATGGGGCGTGACGCGGGTAAACATGCGCCACTCGCCAACCTGTTGAAAATAACCGGCCAGTCCGGCGTGATGGCTGCGCGGCGAAACGGGCGGCGTCTGTTTTAACCGCCGCCACTGCTGAACGCCCCACCAGGTTGCCGCTGCGCCCAGCCCCAGACCGGCCAGCAGCGCGCCGCTTTTCCAACGCGTCGGTTGTTCCTTACGCCTCATTACCCGCTCCTGAATAGAGTTGTGTCAATTCAGTGTAGGCGGCGAAATCGTGACCAGCAGGCGAGGCGGGAGAAAGTTATTGTCAGGGACGCGCCAGCCGCGCCTCGCACTGCTGCGCGATTTCCCACAGGCGATGGCGGATAACCTGCTTCAGGTGCAGCGTGGACTGCGACTGCGGTCGATCGCGACGGCTAATGAGCATTACCTCGAACGGCAGCGGCTGCGCGACCGGCAGCAGCGTCAGCTGATCGGCGTAGCGGCAGGCGGTAAAAAGGTCGACCACGCCGACGCCGCCGCCCGCCAGCACCATATCGGCGATAACGGAGTAGGTTTTAATCGAGAGGGAAACGGCCGGATAGAGCCGCTTATCGTAAAGGGCGCGGTGCAGCACGCGGCCAAGCGGATCCTGCGCCTGCATCAGCAGCAGATTATTGGCGCACAACCACTCCAGCGACACGGGCTCTTCGCGGCTGAGATGGGGAGGCAACAGCGCCACCATTGAGGAGTGGAATAGCGGCTCCGCCAGCAAGTCCGCATCGACCTGCTGACCAAACACCAGCGCAAAATCGAGCTGGTCGTCAAGGATGTTGCGGCACAGCGTGGAAAAATGCTCGGTCACAAGCTCGACGTTGACCGCCGCCGCCTGATGCCGATAGCGCACCAGCGCGGGCGCCATCACCATCTGACCAAAAGCGTGCGCCGCGCCGACGCGCACCGTCTGCCCTTCGCCGCGCCGCAGCTGATCCGCCAGCTGGTTAATCGCCTGAAGGCGATGGTAAAGCGCGTCGATTTCAGGCAGCAGTCGCCGTCCTTCAGCGGTGATCGCCAGGCCTTGCGCGCGCCGTTCGAACAGCGCAAAACCCAGCTGCTGCTCGGCATGATTGAGCACGCGGCTGACGTTAGGCTGCGACACGTTTAGCAGCCGCGCCGCGCCGCTGATGCTGCCCGCCTGAACGATCGCCTGGAAAACTTCAATATGACGCAGACGCATGGTTATTCGCCCCAGGTCGCTTCCAGCACGCGCAGCCAGTTGCCATAGCAGATTTTATGCAGCAGCTCAGCGCTATAGCCGCGCGCCGCCAGCGCGGCGACCAGCCGAGGGAAGCCGGCGACGTCGCGAAAATCGTCCGGCATGGTGGCGCCGTCGAGATCGGAGCCGAAACCAACGCCATCTTCGCCGACCTTGTCGAGAAGATACTCAACGTGGCGGACAATGTCCTCCAGGCTGGTCGGCGCGTCGCGCCTGCCGTCTTCGCGCAAAAAAGGCACGGCGAAATTCACCCCGACAAAGCCGCGCGTCTCGGCGATCGCCGCCAGCTGGCGATCGGTCAGGTTGCGCGACTGGGCGCTGAGCGCGTGGGCGTTCGAGTGGCTCGCCACCAGCGGCGCGTCGCTGATGGCGGCAGTGTGCCAGAAGCCTTTTTCATCCATATGGGAGAGATCGACCAGAATGCGGCGCCGGTTACAGTCGCGCACCAGCTGCTTGCCCGCGTCGGTCAGTCCGTTGCCGATATCGGGCGACGACGGATAGCGAAAGGGAACGCCTTCGCCGAACTGGTTAGGGCGGCTCCACAACGGACCCAGGCTGCGCAGCCCGCTGGCGTAAAGAATATCGAGCAGCTCGCCATCAACATCGAGCGCCTCGGCGCCCTCGATGTGCATCACCATCGCCAGCCTGCCGCGGGCCATACAGTCGCGAATGTCCCGCACGCTGCGGCAGATTTTGATCTGCTCCGGCGAAGTCTGCTCGATGCGCAACAGCAGCGCCAGCATGGCGAAGGTCGCGTCGCGCGCGGTGGCGTTCGCCTCCTGAGAGAGAGCGACAGGAAGTGGCGCGCTTCTTGCAGCACTCCCATCATCCGCGGCGGCAAGCGAGGCCTGCCCTGGCGCCCAGGCGGCGAAAAGGCCGCCCGCCATCTTGCCCTGACGCAGGCGCGGAAAATCGAGCTGACCTGACGCGGTGCCCTGCAAAAACGCGTTAACCGCGTCGGGGCGGTGATGCTGCCACAACCGACAGAGCACGTCGTTATGACCGTCGAATACGGGAACGTCCGGCCACGCCTGATGATGATTTTCCGACATTTTTTAGATTCCGTTGGCAAAGGGTATTGCACAAAAGCGGCATGCAGGCGGCGCGGACGCACCAAAACAGAGCAGGCGTTTTATGCGGCGGAGAGAGCGATTATTAATCGCCTGCGGCCAGACGCCTGTCAAGCGAAAAAACAGAGTGATTCTATTTTTTAATTTTAATAATCAATAACCTGGAGTGGAAATGGTCACCAGAAGACGCTTTATCGCAGGCTGCGCTGCCGCGCCGGTTTTATCTTCGCTAAGCTTCAACCCCGCCTTCGCCGCCGCGCCAGCCGGCATGCTGGTCATGGCGATGCAGCTTGACAATATGACCAGTCTCGACCCGCATGAAAGCTTTGAAGCGACCGGCGGTCAGATCTGCGGCAATCTTTACCAGAAGCTGGTGCAGCCTGATCCGCAGCAGGCGGATAAGATTGTCGGCATGCTGGCGCAAAGCTGGGAGGCGAACGGCGACAACACGCTATTTACTTTCCGCCTCGATCCGGCGGCCAAATTCGCCGACGGCACGCCGGTGACCGCCGAGGATGCGGCCTTTTCCATCGAGCGCATCGTCAGGCTGGATAAGAGCCCGGCCTTTATCATTAACCAGTTCGGCTTTACTAAAGAAAATGTCGCCAGCAAGGTGACGGCGAAAGACGCCCATACCCTGGAGATGGCGCTGGGCGCGCCCGCCTCAGAATCCTTCCTGCTCTACTGCCTCTCCGCCACGGTCGGCAGCATCGTGTCGAAAAAAGCCTGCCTCGCCAACCAGCAAAACGGCGACCTCGGCAACGCCTGGCTGAAGCAGCACAGCGCCGGATCCGGCGCCTTCACGCTGCGCAGCTGGAAAGCGAGCGAAACGGTGATTCTGGAGCTGAGCCCGCAGTACGCTGGCAAGAGCGCGATCAAGCGCGTCATCCTCAAGCATATCGCCGACCCCGCCGCGCAGTCGCTGATGCTGCAAAAAGGCGACGTGGATGTCGCCTACGATCTCACCACCGAGCAGTTAAAACCGCTGCAGTCCAGCAGCGAGGTGACGCTGGTGAAGCAGCCGCTTTCCGCCATCATGCTGATGTCCTGCAATACCACCCATCCGCTGCTGCAGAAGCCGCAGGTGTGGCAGGCGCTTAAGTGGGCGATCGACTACGACAGCATCCAGAAAAATATTCTGTCGCTGACCTACAACGTTCATCAGAGCTTTTTACCTTCCGGCTTTCCGGCCGCGCTCGACGACACCCCTTTTCATCGCGATGTCGATAAAGCGAAAGCGCTGCTGGCGGAAGCGGGTTACCCGGAGGGTTTCGAGATCACTCTTGACCACTATTCGATGCAGCCCTATCCCGATATCGCCCAGGCGATTCAGACCCAGCTCGGCGCCATCGGCATCAAGGTGTCGTTGATCGCCTCGGAGAACCGTCAGGTGCTGACGAAGATGCGCGCGCGTCAGCATCAGCTGGCGATCACCTCGTGGGGCGCGGACTACTTCGATCCGAACTCCAATACGGAAGCGTTCTGCGTCAACACCGACAACACCACCGCCGCGCGCAACCGCACCCTGGCATGGCGCTGCGGCTGGTCAGACGACGAATTTAACCAGCTCACCGCGCAGGCGCTGCACGAAAGCGACCCGGCGCAGCGTCTCGCGCTGTATGAAAAAATTCAGCAGCTGCATCGGGAAAAGAGTCCGTTCATTTTTATGATGCAGCAGATTCAGACCACCGCCTGCGCGAAGAGCCTCTCTGACGTGCATATGACCGTGCTGGAACAGTGGCCTTATCAGCAGGTGAAAAAAGCGTGACGGGCGCGGCAAAACGCGGCGTCAGCGCGCTGGGCAGCCTGCTGCTGACGCTGTTCGGCCTGACGGTGCTGACCTTTTTTATTGGTCGGGTAATGCCGACCGATCCGGTGCTGGCGGCGGTTGGCGACAACGCGCCGCAGTCGGTAGTGGAGCGCGCGCGCGCGGAGATGGGGCTGGATCAGCCGCTCTACGTGCAGTTCGGCCACTATCTCAACCAGCTGCTGCATGGCGACCTGGGCCGTTCCGTGCTGACGTCGAACAGCGTGACCAACGATATCGCCCGCTTTTTCCCGGCCACCATGGAGCTGGCGACGGCGGCGATCGTCATTGCCGCGCTGATCGGCATTCCTCTCGGCGTCTGGGCGGCGGTGCGCCAGGGTACCTGGCTCGATCAGACCATTCGCGTCATCTGCCTGGCGGGCCATTCGCTGCCGGTATTCGTGCTGGCGCTGCTCAGCCTGCTGCTGTTCTACGCCGTGCTCGGGATTGCGCCGGGGCCGGGGCGGCAGGACATCATCTGGCAGGATATGATCCCGCAGGTTACCGGATTTCTCACCATCGATTCGCTGCTGGCGGGCGAATATGACGCCTTCCGCGACGCGCTGGCGCATATGGCGCAGCCGGTCTGCATCCTCGCCTACTTCAGCATGGCCTACATCACGCGTATGACCCGCACCTTTATGCTCAACGCGCTCAGCGGCGAGTTCGTGATTACCGCGCGCGCCAAGGGGCTGTCGTCGCGCCGCGTCATCTGGCGTCACGCGTTCCCAACGGTCGCGGTTCAGCTGATTACGGTGCTGGCGCTGACCTATGCCGGGCTGCTGGAGGGCGCGGTGGTGACGGAAAATGTCTTCGCCTGGCCGGGCCTCGGGCAGTATCTCACCACCTCGTTAATGAACGCCGACATGAATCCGGTGGTGGGCGCCACGCTGCTGGTCGGCACGGTTTACGTGCTGCTCAACCAGCTCGCCGACCTTCTCTATCGACTCTGCGATCCACGGATAAAATAATGTTTATTTCACGTAACTGGCTGCTGGCCGATTCGCCGACCAACCGCCGCCAGGCGGTTTGGGGCCGACGCTATCGCCTGTGGCTCAACCTGCGCGGCAATCCGCTGGCGACAGGCGGTATGGCCGTTATTCTGCTGATGCTGCTGCTGGCCATCGCCGCGCCGCTGCTGACGCCTTACGATGCCGGCGCGCAGCATCTGGAAAACCGTCTGGCGGCGCCGTCCGCCGCGCACTGGCTCGGCACGGACGAGCTTGGACGCGATCTCTGGACGCGCATTATTTACGGCGGCCGCACCACGCTCGGCATGGTTATCGCCGTCGTGGCGCTGACCGCCCCGCTCGGCCTGCTGATTGGCTGTATCGCCGGCTATCTCGGCGGCATCGTCGATAAGGCGCTGATGCGCGTCACCGATATTTTTCTCGCCTTCCCGCGCCTGATCCTGGCGCTGGCCTTCGTCGCCGCGCTCAAGCCGGGCGTCGAGAGCGCGGTGCTGGCGATCGCCCTTACCGCCTGGCCGCCTTATGCCCGGCTGGCGCGCGCGGAAACGCTGCAGTTTCGCCACAGCGACTTTATCGCCGCCAGCCGCCTGACCGGCGCGTCGCCGCTGCGCATTATTCTGCGCCACATTATGCCGCTCTGCGTGCCGAGCCTGATCGTGCGCGTCACGCTCGATATGAGTTCTATCATCATCACCGCCGCCAGCCTCGGTTTCCTCGGCATGGGCGCGCAGCCGCCGTCGCCGGAATGGGGAACCATGATCGCGACCGCGCGCCGCTTTCTCTTCAGCGAATGGTGGGTGCCGCTGATGCCGTGCATTGCTATTTTTGTCACCTCGCTGGCCTTTAACTTTCTCGGCGACGGCCTGCGCGACGTCCTCGATCCCAGGGAGCGCTAAATGCTGGTGGAAATAGAGAATCTACGCATCGCCTTTCGCAGCCGCGCGGAAAGGTTCGAGGCGGTGCGCGGCGTCAGTTTTAGCGTCGGCAAAGAGAAATTCGCCATCGTCGGCGAGAGCGGCTCCGGCAAATCGCTCACCGCGCGCAGCCTGATGCAGCTGCTGCCGGGCAACGCCGAGGTCAGCGCCGACGTGCTGCGTTTTGACGGCATCGACCTGCGCGGCGCCAGCGAGAAAACGCTGCGGCAAATTCGCGGCAGACGCGTCGGCTTTATTCTGCAGGATCCGAAATATTCGCTTAACCCGGTGATGACTATCGGCCAGCAGATCGCCGAGGCCTGGCGCGAGCACAAAGGCGGCAGCAGAAAAGCGGCGATGCAGGCGGCGATCGGCCTGCTGGAGCAGGTGAAAATTCGCGACGCCGCCGCCGTGGCGCTGCGCTATCCGCATGAGGTTTCCGGCGGCATGGGGCAGCGCGTGATGATCGCCATGATGCTGGCGCCCGATCCCGAACTGCTGATCGCCGATGAGCCTACCAGCGCGCTCGACGCGACGGTGCAGGCGGAGATTCTGCGCCTGATCGACGACCTGGTTTCCGCGCGCGGCATGGGACTCATCCTTATCAGCCACGACCTGCCGCTGGTGTCGCACTTCTGCGACCGCGTGGCGGTGATGTACGCCGGACGTATCGTCGAGCAGCTTGACGCCCGGCAGCTGCACCAGGCGCAGCATCCCTACACGCAGGGGCTGCTGGCCTGCCTGCCGTCGCTGCGTCACCCGCGCGCGCGCCTGCCGACGCTGCAGCGCGACGACGCATGGCGCGATTAGGAGAAAGCTATGTTTGAAATCAACAATCTGGACGTCAGTTTCGGCGCGCACCGCGCCGTCAAAGCGGTCACGTTCCAGGTAGGCAGCGGCGAGAGCTTCGGCATGGTGGGCGAAAGCGGCTCCGGCAAATCGACGGTGTTGCGCGCGCTGGCGGGACTGAACAACGACTGGCGCGGTGAAATTCGCTTCGGCGGCATGGCGCTGAGCGCCCGACGCGGCCGCCCTTTTTTCCGTCAGGTGCAGATGGTATTTCAGGATCCCTACGGTTCGCTGCATCCCCGCCAGACAATCGACCGTATTTTGCATGAGCCGCTGCTGGTGCATCGCCTCGATCGCGCCGAGCAGCGCATTAATCAGGCGCTGAGCGACGTCGGCCTGCCCGCCGCCGCGCGCTTCCGCTATCCGCATCAGCTTTCCGGCGGGCAGCGCCAGCGCGTGGCGATCGCCCGCGCGCTGATCGCCGAACCGGAGGCGCTGCTGCTGGATGAGCCGACCTCCGCGCTGGACGTTTCCGTTCAGGCGGAAATTCTCAATTTGCTTAGCGATCTGCGCAGCGCACGTAATCTTACCTATATTCTGGTTACGCATAATCTGGCGGTCGTTGCCCATCTTTGCCAGCGTATCGGCGTGATGCAGCATGGCGAAATGGTAGAACAGTTAAGCGCGGACGACCTGCGCGCGCGGCGTATTCATCATCCGCATACCGCGCAGCTGTTCGATTTGAGCATTGGACTAGAGGAGCCGGCATGACGCTGGAGTGGCAACGGGCGGCAGCGGTCGCCGAAGAAATCGTTCAGGGCTGGCAACGGCCCGGCGCGCCGGGCGGCGCGATAGTGCTGTTCGACGCGCGTCAGGTACATTCGTCGCACTGCGCCGGACTGGCGGATCTGGCGCAGCAGACGCCGTTTACCCTCGACAGCGTGGTGCGCTTCGCCTCCATTACCAAACATCTTTTCGCTGCGCTGGCGACCGGGCCGGGACGCCGCTATCTGTCGCCTGACGACAGGCTGGCGGATCAGCTGCCGCAGCTGGGCGGCGCCAACGGCCAGGTCACCGTCGGCCAGGCGCTGGATATGTCGAGCGGGCTGCCGGATCTGCGCGAAACGCTGTCGCTGATCGGCCTGTCGGTCTACAACGCTACCACCGACGCCGATCTGCTGGCGTTTCTCGCCGCGGAGAGCGAGCTAAACTACCCGCCCGGCAGCGAAGTCTCTTACACCAATACCGGCTATCGGCTGGTGGAGGAGGCGCTAAAAGCCAAAGGGGTGCATTTCGACGCGCTGCTGCAGCAGTATATCTGCCAGCCGCTGGATATCAGCCTGACCGCCCCGGAAACCTGGTTCGACGTGGTGCCCGGCCTGGCGCCGGGCTACTGGTTCAACGGCAGCCGCTGGCAGCTCGCCAGCGCAGGCCTTCATCTCTCCGCCTCCGGCAGCGTCGCCGGCAGCCTGCGCCATCTGACGCGCTGGCTGCAGGCGATGCTGAGCGACCATGGCCCCGGCGCGGGCGTGCTGCGGCGCCTCAGCGCGCCGCGCCTGCTGGCGGACGGACGCGTCAGCGGCTACGGGCTGGGTCTGGCCAGCACGCAGATCGGCACCCAGACGCTGTTTGGCCACGGCGGCTCGCACGCGGGCTATAAAAGCTATTTTCTGCTGCATCCTGAACGCCAGGCGGGCGTGGCGCTGGTGGCGAACCGCGAAGATGTCGCCACCTCTGAAGGCGCGCTGCGCGTGATGGCGGCGCTGCTTAACCGCGCGCTGCCGGAGAAAGGGCACGATCTCGCGCCCGGCCTCTATGTCGGGGAACAAGAGGCGGAATGGCTGGAGATCGCTGGCGACGCGGCGACCTGGCTCGGCGCGAGCGAAGCGCTGTGGCGCGGCGGCGCGCAGGGCGAGGCGCGTTCGCTCTCCAGCACCTTTCCGCTGCGGCTGCGTCATGAAGGCGCCGCCATCGTCGGCGAGATCGGCCATGCGCCGCGCCGCTTTGTGCCGGCGCAGCCCGACGGCGCCAGCTTACAGGCGATGCAGGGACGCTGGTTCCTGCCGCAGTGGCGCAGCGAAATGGTGATTGAGGGCGAGAGGCTAACCATGGGCATCGGCCCGGCGGCGATTATCGCCAGCCTGCAGTCGCTGAGCGGCGACCGCGTGCTGGCGACCGCGCAGGACGGTCCCTGGCAAAAGCGCTTTATGCTGAAGCGCGACGGCAACCGGCTGCGTCTGCTGCTTAACCGCAGCCGGGTAGTGCAGTTTACGCGATAACGTTACGCAGCCTGCCGATTTTCTCAATCTCGACTTCCACTACGTCGCCGCTGAACATGAACAGCGGCGGCGTGCGCTTCTTACCGACGCCGCCCGGCGATCCGGTGAAAACGACGTCGCCCGGCGAAAGCGGACTGAACGCGGAGATGTACTCGATAATATTCGCGACGCTATGCACCATGCTGCCGGTGGTATCATTCTGCACTTCGCGCCCGTTCAGGAAGGTTTTGATCCCCAGCGTCTGCGGGTCGCCAATCGCCTCGGCCGTCGTCATCCAGGGGCCAAAGCCGCCGGTCTGCGGCCAGTTCTTCCCGGCGGTAAACCAGGTAAACTGCATGTCGCGCACTGTCGCATCCATAAAACAGCTATAGCCTGCCACGTAGCTCAGCGCCTCATCGGCCTTCACCCGATGCGCCGGTTTGCCGATGATCACCGCCAGTTCGCCTTCGTAGTCGAATTCGCTGGTGGAGGCGGGCTTCATCAGCGGCTGCTCATGGCCGGTCAGGGAGTCCGCGAAGCGGATAAACAGCGTCGGCGCGTTCTGGGTTTCTGAGAACTCTTTACGCTTATCGGCGTAGTTCATGCCGACGCAAAAAACCTTCCCGGGATTATCAATCACCGGCAGAAAACGCAGCGCGTCGAAGGCATAGTCGGCAGGTCGATCGCCAAACGCCGCGAGATCCGCCAGCGAGGAGCGCTGCAGAAAGGTTTTCAGATCCGGGCACTGCGCGCCCATGCGCGTGCCGACATCTACCACGCCGTTTTCCTTTACGATGCCGAAACTTTTAATGCCCTGGTCTGGAAGATAAAAACTGCAAAGCTGCATTACTGCCTCGTTGTTATAGATAAATTCGCGCGCAGGTTAGCAAAAGATGAGATGAAAATCGTACAAACTTCCGCTCATCCGATGACATAAGGTTTAATTTTGTGTCGACGCCAGATTAGAGAAGGCGCTGAGCAGGCTGACCAGCGTCGCCATGCGTTCCGCCTGGTAGCCGACCGTGACGGCGTCGAGGCGCGCGACGCCGGGGATCAGGCAGAAAAGATCCGCCAGCACCGGCCTGCTCGCCTGCAGCGTCAGCCGATAGGGCGCGCTCAGAGAGGCGGCGCATGCCCCGGGCGCGCGTGATACCGCGCGCGCTGACGCTTCGCGAATGCGCTCCCGCGCCGCCTGCGGGCTAAGCGATTCGGCGCAGGTGTGGGAAATCGCGCGCTTTACGCAGACATATTCCGCCTCGGGGTGACGTTCGGCGATCCACTGCTGCAGGCAGTCGTCGCCGCTCACCAGCCACAGCGGCGTGCCCTGTTCCGCCGCCGCCGCCGCGTAAATATCGCTTTCGCCCACCACGCGATCGTTGATCAACATGCGCCAGAAGGCGCGGCCGTTGATGGTGTGCGCCAGTACGCCAGGCTCTCCTGCCGCGCTGTGATAGCCGATCAGCATCAGGCCATCGAAGCGCTGTTGTTCCAGTCCCTCTACCATCGAGAGCGCGCGCGGTTTGCCCTGCACCAGGCGTGCGCGCGCATCCATGTTTGCGGCGCGCAGGTTGGTCATCTGCGCATGGCTGTCGGCGACGACGACTTCGGTCGCGCCTGCTGCGAAGGCGCCGTCGATCGCGGCGTTAACCTCCTGCTCCATTAACTCGCGCGCCAGCTGCCATTCGGCGTGGCCGGGCGCGCACTGTTCAGGACGCATGACGCCCGCGACGCCTTCGATATCGGCCGAGATAAAGATTTTCACGGTGTGACTCCTGCAAGGCGGTCCAGCACATCGCTGAGCGCCGGACGATGGTGGCCGCGAAAGCCGGTAACGGGCTGCGCGCTGAGCAGCGCGTCCAGCACCGCATGTTCAGTAGCGTCGGCCGCTGCCGACAGCATCGGCTCTAACGCGGCGTCCGGCGGCGGTTGCGGCACGGGCCGGGTGGAGAAGGCAACGGCGATGTCGCCGGAGCCGTGCCCCCAGTAGCTGCCAAGCCGTCCCAGACCGGCGCCGGCGCGCTTCGCTATACGCGTCAGCTGGCGCGCGTCGAGCGGCGCGTCGGTCGCCATAACGATAATAATGGAGCCGGCGTCGCGCTGCGGCGTCAGCGACGGCAGCAGCGGCGCGATCTGTTCGCCAAGGCGCACGCCATCCAGCGTCAGCGCCTCCAGCGCGCCGAAGTTCGCCAGCACCAGCACGCCCAGCGTGGCGTTAAGGTCGTCAATACGGCGCGAGGCGCTGCCGATGCCGCCTTTCAGGCTGAAGCAGCTCATGCCGCGTCCTGCGCCGACGCTGCCGCGCGCAAAGTCGGCGTCGGCGCCGTCGAGGGCGGCCTGCGCCATCGCTTCAGTCACCGCCATCGCCTGAATATCGTTGAGCCAGCCGTCATTGCACTCCAGCGCCAGCGGATTGACCGTGGGCAGCGTGCGTCCCAGCTCGGGGTTGGCGCGGATCGCCGCGCGCGCCAGAGTGGTGAATAGCGTGCCGACCGCTAGCGTATTGCTGAGCAGAATCGGCGTCTGCAGCACGCCCAGCTCGGCGACCTGCACCAGCCCGACCGGCTTGGCGAAGCCGTTAAAGACCGCCGCGCCGCACGGCAATGGCTGGGTGAAAAGGTTCTCTCCCGGCGGCACCACCGCCGTTACGCCGGTTTGCCGCTCGCCGCAGTCCAGCGTGTAGTGACCGACGCGCACGCCGGGCACGTCGCTGATGCGATTAGTCGGACCACAGACGCCGCGCGGCTGCCCGAGGCGGCGCGTGGCGCGCCAGCGCTGCAGCAACAGCGCGCATTGTTGTTGGTGAAAGTCCATCTTTAGCTCTTTAATTTAGGGTCCAGCGTGTCGCGTAGCGCATCGCCTAGCAGGTTGAACGCCAGCACCGTCATAAAAATCGCCAGGCCGGGAAAGACGCTGACGTGCCACAGCCCCGCCATCATCATGCTGCGGCTCATGGCGAGGATATTGCCCCACTCCGGCACGTCGGGCTCCGGGCCGAGGCCGATAAAGCTCAGGCCGGCAGCGGTAAGGATGCTGGTGCCGATGCGCATGGTGAAGTAGACGATCACGTTCGGCAGCGTGCCGGGAAGAATGTGCCGCAGCAGGATCACCCGGTCCGGCGCGCCGGCGCAGCGCACCGCTTCGACATAAGCGGCCTGTTTTAACGACAGCGTCGAGGCGCGTACGATACGCGCGAAAACCGGCACGCTGAACACTGCTACCGCGATGATCACGTTGTTGAGGCCGGGACCCAGTATCGCCACCACCGCAATCGCCAGCAGCATGCCGGGAAAGGCGAACAGCACGTCGGCGCCGCGCATAATCAGCATATCGACCCAGCGCCCATAGTAGCCCGCCAGCAGGCCAAGCACGATGCCCGCCAGCATGCCGAGCGTCACCGACACAATACCGACGTAGAGCGAAATACGCGCGCCGTAGATAATCCGGCTCAGCACGTCGCGCCCGAGCTCGTCCGTGCCCATCCAGTGCGCGCCTGACGGCGGCATAGAGAGCGCCGTCCAGTCCGGCTCCATTGGGTTCCAGGGCGCCAGCCAGGACGCGAAGAGCGCGATCAGCACCAGCAACAGCACGAAACCGCCCGACGCCAGCGCCAGCGGATTGCGCGCAAAAGCGTGCAGGAAATCGCGCCACGGCGAACGGATCGCTTCGCTGTCGACGGTGGTTAGCGTCTGCTGGCTCATTTGGCCCCCTGACTGAGACGAATTGCCGGATTGACTACTGCATAGAGCAGATCCACCAGCAGGTTGATTACGATAAATTCAAATACGAACAGCATCACCAGCGCCTGAATCACCGGCTGGTCCTGCGCCTTGATCGATTCAATCAGCAGCCAGCCCAGTCCCGGCCAGTTGAAGACGCTTTCCACCACGATGGAACCGCCGAGCAAAAAACCGAACTGCAGGCCCAGCATGGTGATCACCGGAATCAGCGCGTTGCGCATCACATGTTTCCAGGTGACGCGCGCAGCCCGTAGCCCTTTGGCGCGCGCGGTGCGCACATAATCTTCCTGCGCCACCTCAAGAAACGCCGAGCGGGTAAAGCGCGCCATCACCGCCGCGACCGATGAGCCAAGCGTAATAGCGGGCAGGATGATATCGGCAGGCTGGTTAAAGCCGCTGACCGAGAAGAGGCCGAACGGCATGGCGACGAACTGGATCAACAGCAGCCCAAGCCAGAATGCCGGCATCGAAATGCCGCCGACCGCGGCGCTCATCAGCGTCCAGTCCAGCCAGCCGCCGCGCCGCAGCGCCGCCGTGACGCCCAGCGCCAGTCCCAGCGCCACTGACCAGACGAATCCCGCCAGCGCCAGCCACAGCGTCGGCATAAAGCCTTTGCGAATCACCTCCAGCACCGGCTGCTGGGTGCGGTAGGTGACGCCTAAATCGCCGCGCAGGATACCGCCCAGCCAGTTTACGTACTGCTGCGGCAGCGGATCGTTCAGGCCGAGATGCTGACGCGCCGCCTCAACCGCCTCAATCGGCGCGTCAGGTCCGGCGTAGATACGCGCCGGATCGCCGGGCAGCAGCTTGATAAAGCCGAAGACCAGCAGCGAAACCACCAGCAATACCGGAACCATCTCCAGCAGCCGACGCAGGATGTATGCGAACATAACCTTCCTTTTTTGCTGTGCCGTTCGGCGTTATTTAAAAGCGGCCTGATTAAAGAGCAGATTGCCGTCCGGCAGCATCGACACGCCGCTCAGCTTCGCTGTTTTGCCGACCAGATTGTCCGGCGTGCCGAGAAAGGCGACAGGCGCATCTTTCCACAGCAGCGTCTGCGCGTCGGCGTAGGCGGTCGCGCGCTTTGCCGGTTCGGCGCTCGCCAGACCGCCGGCGATCGCCTTATCCACCGCCGGGTTGCTGTAGTAGGAGACGTTGTATGAGGTCGGCACCCAGGATTCGCTGGCGAACAGCGGACGCAGCGCCCAGTCGGCATCGCCGGTCGAGGTAGACCAGCCGCCGTAGTAGAGATCGTACTCGGCCTGTTTTGGATCCTTTACACCCCACAGTCTGGCGTTGCGCGTGCCGGAATCCATCGGCGTCACGGTGACGCGAATGCCGACGGTCGCCAGCTGCGCCTTAAGAAACTGCGCGGCGCGGACGCTGGCGGTGGCATTGGTGCACCAGAGCTTAAGATCGAGGCCGTTCGGATAGCCCGCCGCCGTGAGCAGGGCTTTTGCCTCTTCCGGCGCGTAGCGATAGTTAGGCGCGCTCTGTTTTTGATAGAACTGCACCCCGGCAGGGATCGCCGAGGTGGCGGGCGTGCCCATACCGGCAAACCCCACTTTCAGCCACAGCTCGCGGTTGATGGCGTAGTTAATCGCCTGACGCACGCGCCTATCCGCCAGCGGCTTGTGCTGAGTATTGATCGCCATGTAGTAGAGATAGATGCTGGGATCGCGCTGGATCGCCAGTTTGCTGTCGCTCTGCACCGCGCCGACAAGATCGGACGGCAGCGGATAGATGGCGTCCACCTGGCCCGACTTCAGCGCCGCAACCCGCGTGGCGTCTTCCGGGCTGGGCGAAAAGATCACGCGATCCACCTTCGGCCAGCCCTTGTTCCAGTAGCCGTTGAATTTCGTCAGCGTCACCCCCTTGCCAGGCTGCCACTCCACAAAGGTAAAAGGCCCGGTGCCGACCGGATGCAGACGCAGCTGCGCCTCGTCGGGAAAGGCTTTCAGCACCGTCGGGCTCCACATCACCGCCGACGGGTGCGCCAGGGTGTTGATAAAGGCGCCGAAGGATTCGCTGAGGTCGATTTGCACTTTATTGGGCGCCAGCACGGTGACGCTTTTGATCATGCGGTAAAGGCTATTGCGCTTCAGGCCTTTTTTCTGGTCGGCGAGCCGATCGAGATTAGCCTTCACCGCCTCGGCGTCGAAGGGCGTGCCGTCCTGAAAGGTCACGCCGTCGCGCAGGGTCAGCGTGAACTGCGTGGCATTGTCGTTGCTGGTATAGCCCGTCGCCAGCCAGGGCGTCAGGGTCATTTTGGCGTCGAACTGAAACAGGCGCTCAAAGATCCCGCTCTGCACCGAATAGCTGATGTTATCGGAGGTATCATGCGGGTCGAGTCCGGTGATATCGGCGTACATCGAAATACGCAGATCCTGCGCCTGCGCGACGCTGACCAGACAGGCTGTTAAACCGAGGGCGAGAGAAGTGCGGCGGAAAAATGGCTTCATAGAGGCTCCTGGTATTGATGAATAGGCGCAATTAACGCTCTTCGGCGACCCAGTGATCGGGCGCGACCTGGCGATAACGGTGTTTGCTCACCGTCTCTTTTACGCTGCGCAGAGGCGACGGGATCTCCCCGTCGTCGAAACGACGCGCTGGACGATGACGCGGATCGACTACCGGCACCGAGGCCAGCAGGCGCTGCGTATAGGGGTGCTGCGGTTGATTAAACAGCGACTGCCGCGGGCCGATTTCGACAATCTGGCCGAGATACATCACCGCCACGCGGTTGGCGATGCGTTCTACTACCGCCATGTCATGGGAGATAAAAATCCAGGCGACGCCAGTCTGCCGCTGCAAATCCATCATCAGGTTGATGACCTGCGCCTGAACCGACACGTCGAGCGCGGAGACCGCTTCATCGGCAATAATAATTTTGGGTTTAAGCGCCATGGCGCGTGCGATGGCGATACGCTGCCGCTGTCCGCCGGAGAACTCATGAGGATAGCGGCGCGCGTGTTCCGGCAGCAGGCCGACGCTCTTTAACAAGGCTTCAACCTGCGGCGTCGCTTCGTCGAGCGAGCGCACCAGTCCGTGCAGCAGCAGCGGTTCCGCAATGGTAAAACCCACGGTCAGGCGAGGGTTGAGCGATGCGTAGGGATCCTGAAACACCATCTGGATTTCACGCCGCAGCGGCTGAAACTGTGCTTCTTTCAGGCTGGCGATCTCGCGGCCGGCAAACAGAATACTGTCGGCGTCGCCGTCGACCAGTCGCATCAGGGCGCGGCCGGTGGTCGATTTGCCGCAGCCGCTTTCACCGACGATCGCCAGGGTTTCTCCCGGCCAGAGGGCGAAGTCGATCTGCTCGACCGCATGCACGCGATGCGTCAGCGCGGAAAAAATGCCGCTGCGTACGGGAAAGCGCACGGTCAGGCCGCGCACGTCAAGCAGCGGTTTCTCTTCGTAACGCGCGGTGATGTGCGCCTCCTCGGCTAGCGCGTCGCCGTGCAGCAGCGGAAAACGCTGCGGCCAGCGCTGGTCGCGCATCTCTCCGGGTTTCGGCACCGCCGCCAGCAGCGCGCGGGTATAGTCATGCTGCGGCGCGGCAAAAATCGCCTCTACCGGCCCCTGCTCGACGACGTTGCCGCGATACATCACCACTACCCGATCCGCCACTTCGGCGACGACGCCCATGTCATGCGTGATAAACAGCACCGCCATCCCTTTTTCTCGCTGCAGCTCGCGCAAAATATGCAGAATGCGCGCCTGCACCGTGACGTCGAGCGCGGTGGTCGGTTCGTCCGCAATCAGCAATTGCGGGTCGCACGCCAGCGCCTGCGCAATCATCACGCGCTGGCGCATGCCGCCGGAGAGCGCGTGCGGAAAGCTTTTCATTACCCGATCGACGTCGGCGATGCGCACCTGACGCAGCAGCGACCGCGCGCGGGCCTGCGCGCCGGCGCCGGAACAGAGCTGATGGTCGCGCAGCGCTTCGGTAAGCTGATCGCCCACGCGCAGCACCGGGTTGAGCGAGGTCATCGGCTCCTGAAAAATCATCGCCATCTCGCGTCCGCGCAGCCTGCGTCGCTGCTCTGCGCTAAGCCGGCTGAGATCGCGCGTTTCGCCCGAGCGGTCGCGAAAGTGGATCGCGCCGCCGTCGATGCGCGCCGAGGCGGACAGCAGCCCCATAACCGCCAGCGAGGTTACCGATTTCCCCGAACCGCTTTCGCCGACCACCGCGACGATTTCACCCGGCTGGATGGCGAAAGAGACGTCGTGCAGCGCCTGATGCGCGCCGCTGCGTCCGCGAAAGCTGACGCTGAGATGCTCTACCGCCAGCACCGGCGCGCCGTCTGACCCGGCAACGCTGGCGGCGCCAGTCAGGCGAGAAGTATTCGTCATCGTTGCTCCCTGTGCGTTTACAGCCAGATGCGGCCTTGTGAATAGGAAAGGAAAGGCGAACTGTCCGCCGCCAGCCAGATGGGGCCATCCAGATCGACATGCTCTGCCTGCGGCGTGACCAGCAGCGCCGCTTCCATCGCCAGCGAAGAGCCGAGCATGCAGCCCACCATCAGCCGCATGCCCTGCTTTTTCGCCTCGTCGACCATCGCCAGCGCCTCCGTCAGGCCACCGCACTTGTCGAGCTTGATGTTGATCATCTCGTAGCGATCGCGCAGCGCGGCGATATCGCTGCGCGTGTGGCAGCTTTCGTCAGCGCAGAGCGGGATGGGATGGGCGATATGCTGTAAGACGGCATCTGCGCCCGCCGGCAACGGCTGTTCAATCATCGCAATGCGATAAGGCAGCAGCGCGGCAAACAGCGGCGGCAGATCCAGCCCGCTCCAGGCTTCGTTGGCGTCGACGATCAAAGTAGCGTCAGGCGCGACGGCGCGGATAGCCGCGACTTTTTCCACAATCGCTTCGCGGTCGAGCTTGATCTTGAGGAGCAGCGCGCCGCGTGACACCGCGTCCTGCGCCGCATCAGCCATCTTCTCTACGCTGTCGAGACTGAGGGTTTCAGCGGTGACGACTGACGGCGGCGCGCTCAACGCGGCCTGCTGCCATAACGTCTTTTTCGCCCGCGCGGCGTCCAGCCGCCACAGGGCGCAATCGAGCGCGTTACGCGCCGCCCCTGCGCTGAGTTCCGTTTGCAGCGCCTGACGGCTGAGACCCGCTTCGATCGCCTCTTTCATCGCGTTAAGCTGGGCGTGGACGCTCTCGACGGACTCGTTGTAACGCGGCGTCGGCGTGCATTCGCCGTGACCGATAAAACCGTCCTGCTCCAGGGTAACGCGGATCACCGCCACGGCGGTGCGGGTGCCGCGCGCGATGGCGAAAGGCCGCGCCAGCGGCAGCGTGAGGAGTTCTGTCAGCATGCGGCGCATCTTAGCCTCGCTCTTTCAATAGCGTAGCGATTGCATCAATGCCGAAACGCACCGGATCCGTCGCCGGTACGCCGAAGGTGTCGCTGAGCTGCGCGCAGTAGTCGCGCGCTTCTTCTTCGCTGAAGTGAGAGGTATTAATCGCGAAACCGGCCAGCTGCGGGTTGTCGCTGGTGACCTGCGCCGCGCGCAGATTGGCTTCCACGCAGTCCGCCAGTCCCACCATCGGCTGATGGGGCAAATGACGCATATGAGGACGCCCCATCTCATGACACATCACCAGCCAGTGCGGCTGCGCGCCATGGATTAACCCCATGCTGACGCCTGCGTAGGAGGGATGAAACAGCGAGCCTTGTCCTTCGACGATATCCCAGTGATCGTCGTCGTTGGCGGGCGATAACGCCTCCGCAGCGCCGGCGATAAAATCGGCGATGACGGCGTCAATAGCGATACCTTCGCCAGCCACCAGGATGCCGGTCTGGCCGGTGGCGCGAAAGTCCGCCTTCATGCCCTGCGCGCGCATCGCGGCTTCCAGCGCCAGCGAGGTATACATTTTGCCGACCGAGCAGTCGGTTCCGACGGTTAACACCCGTTTTCCGCTGCGCTTTTTGCCGCTGCCGACATTGAGTTTCGGCCGCATATGACGGATATCGAACAGCTCGACGCCGTGCGTCTCCGCCAGCGCCACCAGTTCTGGCTCGTCTGCCAGACGATGATGTAGGCCGCTCGCCACGTTCATGCCTGCTTTGATGGCGGCAATAACGCTTTCCAGCCAGTGCTGCGGCAGATAGCCGCCCGCGTTAGCGGTGCCGAGCACCAGCGTTTTCGCGCCGCGCGCCCTGGCCGTAGCGATGTCCAGCTCTTCAAGGCCCAGGGAAACGGTACAGCCCGGCAAACGAATTTCGCCAACGCACTGTTCGGGCCGCCATACCTGAATGCCGCGCGCGGTTTTAGCAGCCAGAGGATCGGTGACGTCGCCGAGAAATAGCAGATAGGGTTGCGGGATAAGCATGATGCGTTCTCTTTCAGACAGGGTTGAGGGTCTGAAACGCACTATTTCACGGTGGGGAAATCGGGACGAATGCTTGTTTAGCTGCTGGTTATAACCTGCGGCTATAGCTAAAAGCTGAGCTTATGATAGCGACCGAATCGACGCTTTATAGAGGAAAAGAGGCGCAGAGAGAGAAAGAAAAAGCTATGGCGCGAGGGCATCACGGCGCGCGGGCTGCCGTGATTGCCTGAGACGGTATAAAGCGTAAACGATCAGTACATCGCGCCTGGCGGGACATATTTGAAGGTTTCGACATAAGCGCGGAAAACATATTTCACTAAGCGTTTCATAGATTACCTGATTCAAAATTTGTTGAAGAAATGCAGCGAAAGTATAGCTTCCGTGCATTTTTCAGGCAATAAATTTTGAACCAGATCACAAAAACGACATTAATTCGCCAGCAGCGGCCTCAGGAGAAGAGGTTGAGATGCTGAATAAGGATGGTGCAGCCAATCGAAATCAGCACCACGCCACCCAGCACTTCTGCCCATTTGCCCAGCACCGGTCCGACTAAACGCCCCACCAGCACCCCGGTAGTCGCCATGATAGTGGTCGCCATGCCGATGGTGAGCGCGGTAGCAATAATATTGACCTGCAGGAAGGCCAGACCTACGCCGACGGCCAGCGCATCAAGGCTGGTAGCGACCGCAGTGGCCGCCAGCACCATAAAGCCGTGACGCTGCGGCGCTTCACACGGCTCTGCCGTCGCCGTCTGGCGAAAACCTTCCATCATCATGCGTCCGCCTAGAAACGACAGCAGGAAAAAGGCGACCCAGTGATCCCAGGCCATGACATAGCGACTGGCGGCGAGACCGGCAGCCCAGCCGATCAGCGGCGTCAGAGCTTCAATCGCGCCAAAAATCAGGCCGGTGCGCAGCGCCTCTTTGAATCCGGGACGATGCAGCGCCGCGCCTTTGCTCAGCGCAGCGGCAAAGGCGTCCATCGACATGCCGAAGGCAAGGATCAGAGTTGCGATAAAAGTCATAATGGCTAGTGTCAGGGTAAAAAGCGTTCAGACGCCCGCTTTTTGCCGCAATAAAGGTTCAGTCTGGTAAAAGTGCGCGCAGTCTACCACGCATCACCCCTGATAAAAAGACAAGAAAATCATGGGTTTAAGTATAGCAAAGGCTATAACTTTTATCGTTCGCTATGTTTTGCCGCTAAGTTAATGGTACTTAAGCCTTTTCTTAAGGCTTAATGCGCCGTTCAGGCGCGCGGCCGCCGCGGGGATTGAACCCTGACGGAGATTGCCGGAAAATGGCCGCGCTGATTAATGCGGAACCTGCTAATGAAAAACCCTTTTGAATCTCTGATTATCCCCGGCGGCATCTTACTGCTTGGCTTTCTCTCTGCGCTGCTGCTGCCTGCGCCTAATTTTGGTTTGACGATGGCCAGAAGTCTGACTCAGCGGCTGCATTTGCAGGATATCAACCAGCTCTACACCCTGATCTTCTGCGTCTGGTTCCTGCTGCTGGGCGTAGTGGAGTTCTATGCGATCCGTTTTATCTATCGCCGCTGGTTTCGCTCGTGATGCTGTGCCCGCCGCTGCGGCTATTGCCCCAGCGCGGGCAGACAGGAATCACAAAAATGTAACATTACTTTTACAGAATCGGCTGAAAAGCAGCGCGTCGTGAAAAATTCTTTATCGATCTCTTTTCGAATAATCTTTTAAAATCATTAGTTTATAAAATAAGGCGATTTACGCCCCTCTCCATGCCATGCACTGCTTCCGTGCATTTATGCAACATCATATTCGGTTAACCCGCTGAGTTTTCGATAAAAAATTCCTTATGCCAATCAGCCTGAGATGATTAATTCTTATGCTGAATCATTTCTGCATTTAAAAAATAAACAAATGTTTAATTCAGAGGCGAGAATGTTATATTCAATAGACAAAGCATAACGTGCAGTTAACCTGCATCCCGCTTAAACGAACCTGTGTCTTAACCTTTGAGAAATAGCGCAACGCGCTCCCAAGAAGCGCGACTATTTCGCCTGCGAACCTGTTGAGCATCAGGTCAACAGAGAGAGGAGATGTCGCCTCATGAGCAAAACAGCTGTAAACCTTACGCTCGCACCGAGCGCCGTTGGCATGGAAAAACCGCAGATGTCCGAGCGTAAAGATGTTGATGTGCTGCTGATCGGCGCAGGCGTCATGAGCGCGACGCTGGGCGCCTGGCTACAGGATCTGGAGCCAGACTGGACCATTGAAATGGTCGAGCGTCTCGAGAGCGTGGCGGAAGAGTCCTCTAACGGCTGGAATAACGCCGGGACCGGCCATGCCGCGCTGGCGGAGCTGAACTATACGCCGTTAAAGGCGGATGGCAGCATCGACATCAGCAAAGCGCTAACCATTAACGAATCCTTCCAGGTTTCTCGTCAGTTCCTGGCCTATCAGGTTCAGAAGGGACGCCTGCATTCGCCCGAACGCTTTATCAACAGCACGCCGCACATGAGTTTTGTCTGGGGCGAAGAGAACGTGGCTTTCCTGCGCAAGCGCTATCAGGCGCTGCAGAAAAGCACGCTGTTCCGCGGCATGGCCTACTCCGAAGATCCGCAGCAGATTGCCGAGTGGATCCCGCTGGTGATGAAAGGACGCGATCGCCGTCAGAAAGTCGCGGCGACCTGGACGGAGATGGGCACAGACGTCAATTTTGGCGAAGTGACGCGTCAGCTGATCGCCTCGCTGGAGAAGCATCCCGGTTTCCGCCTGCGTCTGCGTCAGGAAGTGCGCGATCTGAAGCGCCTGAGCGACGGCCGCTGGCAGGTGACGCTGCATTCTCTGGCCACGGGCGAGAGCCGCGTGTTAACGGCGAAAAACGTCTTTATCGGCGCGGGCGGCGCGGCGCTGCCTCTGCTGCAGAAGAGCGGCATTCCGGAAGTCAGCGGCTACGCCGGTTTCCCGGTCGGCGGCTCCTTCCTGGTGACCGAGAACCCGGACGTGGTGCGCCAGCATATGGCGAAAGTCTACGGCAAAGCCTCTGTCGGCGCGCCGCCGATGTCGGTGCCGCACGTCGACACGCGCGTGCTGGACGGCAAAAGAGTGCTGCTGTTCGGCCCGTTCGCCACCTTCTCTACCAAGTTTCTGAAGCAGGGTTCGCTGCTCGATATGTTCGGTTCGATGAACGGCGGCAACCTGCTGCCGATGATGAACGTCGGACTGAAGAATTTCGATCTGGTGAAATATCTGGTCGATCAGGTGCTGCAGAGCGACGCCGATCGCATGGAAGCGCTGCGCACCTATGTGCCGGACGCGCATCCCGACGACTGGCGTCTGGTGACCGCCGGCCAGCGCGTGCAGATCATTAAAAAAGATGCCAAAGAGGGCGGCGTGCTGCGGCTCGGCACCGAAGTGGTCACCTCGGAAGATGGCTCGATTTCCGCCCTGCTCGGCGCCTCGCCCGGCGCCTCAACCGCCGCGCCGATTATGCTGGAGCTGATGGCGAAAGCCTGGCCGGAGCAGATGGCGTCGACGGAATGGCAGAACCGCATTCGCGCAGTGGTGCCCTCATGGGGCCGCAAGCTTAACGGCGACGTGACGCTGACGGAGAAAGTGCTGGCGGATACCAGCCGCGTGCTGAAACTCGCCTACGCGCCGCCGGTGACGCCGAACGCCGCAAACGACGAAGCGCGCGAAACGGCGTACGTTGTCGGCAAGTAATTCGGTTTTGCTGATAAAAGCCCCGCTTATGCGGGGCTTTTTTGTTTTTAGCCGCAGTGCCTGAGCGGAGGGTGTAAACCGCTCGCAAAGAGGCGAATACGGCATCCCTGCCAGCCCGCCGCCTGGTCGAGTCGCGGATTCTCTATTAGGGTTAAGGCAACGCTTTTTTTCCCGTCACCTTTCGCTAACCAGGAGAATGCCCGATGTCACAATCGACCGCTGCCAGTGAGTTACGCCTGCTGGACCGCTACTGGCGAGCCGCCAACTACCTTTCCGTCGGGCAGATTTACCTGATGGCGAACCCGCTGCTGCGCGAACCTCTTCAGCCGGAACATATCAAGCCTCGCCTGCTGGGACACTGGGGCACCACGCCCGGCCTCAACTTTATCTACGCGCATCTCAACCGCATTATCCGCCAGCGCGACCTGAATATGATCTATATCTGCGGCCCCGGCCACGGCGGACCCGGTATGGTGGCCAATACATGGCTGGAGGGCAGCTACAGCGAAATTTACCCGCACGTCAGCCAGGACGCTGAAGGCATGCAGCGCCTGTTCAAACAGTTCTCGTTTCCCGGCGGCATTCCGAGCCACGCCGCGCCGGAAACGCCAGGATCGATTAACGAAGGCGGCGAACTCGGCTATTCGCTGTCGCACGCTTTTGGCGCCGCCTTCGATAATCCGGATCTCATCGTGCCCTGCGTCATTGGCGACGGCGAGGCGGAAACCGGCCCGCTGGCGTCGAGCTGGCACGGCATTAAGTTTCTCAATCCCCAGCGCGACGGCGCCGTGTTGCCGATTCTGCATCTCAACGGCTACAAGATCGCAAACCCCACTATTTTGGGACGCGCCAGCGACGACGATCTGCAGCAGCTGTTCCGCGGTTACGGCTATGAGCCGCTGTTCGTTAGCGGGCACGAGCCAGAGAAGATGCATCAGCAGATGGCCGACACGATGGAACACGCCTTTGATCAAATCGCCGCTTACCAGCAGGCGGCGCGCGCGGGCGGCGAGCAGGAAGGCATTCCGCGCTGGCCGATGATTATTATGCGCAGCCCTAAAGGCTGGACCGGCCCGCAGGAGGTCGACGGCAAAAAGGTAGAGGATTTCTGGCGCGCTCATCAGGTGCCGGTAGCCGCCTGCCGCGAAGATGCGGGACATCGCCAGATTCTGGAGCAGTGGCTGCGCAGCTATCAGCCGGAAGAGCTGTTCGACGAACAGGGTCGACTGAAGCCGGAGCTGCGCGCGCTGGCGCCGCAGGGCGATAAACGCATGGGCGCGTCGCCCTACGCCAATGGCGGTCTGCTGCGCCGCGAGCTGAATACCCCTGATATCCGCGAATTCGCCTTTGACGTAAAAGAACCCGGCTCGCAGCTGGCGCAGGCCACCGAACAGTTCGGCCGCTATCTGGCGGAGATTTTCGCGCGCAACCAGCACAACTTCCGCCTGTTCGGCCCTGATGAAACCGCCTCGAACCGCCTGACGCCGGTATTCGACGTCACCAGCCGCACCTGGCTGGAGCCGGTGAAGCCCTACGACGAGCAGCTGGCGCGCGACGGCCGCGTGATGGAGATCCTCAGCGAGCATCAGTGTCAGGGCTGGCTCGAAGGCTATCTGCTGACCGGCCGTCACGGTCTGTTCAACTGCTACGAAGCCTTTATCCATATTGTCGATTCGATGTTCAACCAGCACGCCAAGTGGCTGAAGGTGACGCGCAAGCTCGGCTGGCGCAAGCCGGTCTCTTCCCTGAACTATCTGCTCTCTTCGCACGTCTGGCGCCAGGATCACAACGGCTACAGCCATCAGGATCCCGGCTTTATGGATCACGTCGCCAATAAAAAAGCGGATATCGTACGCATCTATCTGCCGCCGGACGCCAATACGCTGCTGTGGGTCGGCGATCACTGCCTGCGCACCTGGGACCGCATCAACGTCATAGTGGCGGGCAAGCAGCCTTCGGCGCAGTGGCTGGATATGGAGAGCGCCATCGCGCACTGCGAGGCGGGCATGGGCGAATGGCGCTGGGCGGGCACTACGCCGCAGGGCGAAGAGCCGGACGTGGTGATGGCGTGCGCCGGCGACGTGCCGACGCTGGAGACGCTGGCGGCGGTGGATCTGCTGCGCGGCTATCTGCCCGACCTGCGGATTCGCGTGGTGAACGTGGTCGATTTGATGGCGCTGCAAACGCAGGATCAACATCCGCACGGCAAAAGCGAAGAGGAGTTCGACGCGCTGTTCACGCTCGACAAGCCGGTGATCTTCGCCTTCCACGGCTATCCGGCGCTGGTGCATCGTCTCGCCTATCAGCGCAACAACCATCGTAATTTCCACGTTCGGGGCTTTAACGAAGAGGGCACCACCACCACGCCTTTCGATATGACGGTGCTGAACGAGCTGGACCGCTATCATCTGGCGCAGGAGGCGATCCTGCGCGTGCCTGGGCTGGCGGATCGCCATCCGGAGCTGCTGGACGATTTGCAGGAGCGCATCGCCGAGCACCATCGCTACGTGCGTGAATATGGCGAGGATGTGCCGGAAGTGCGCGGCTGGAAATGGCCGTCGGAAACCGGCGCCGGCGCGCCCGATTAGCGCAGGGCGTCCGCCAGCATCCATAACGTCGTGGCAACCAGCGACAGCGCCATAACGCCGTTGAAGAGACGACGCTTCCACGGCGTTTGCAGATGCAGGCCCAGCCGATCGCCCAGCGCCGCCCAGATTAAAATGCAGGGCAGGTTGACCAGCGCGAAGCCGAGCATCACCGGCAGCAGCCCGCTCTGCGCGCTCCACAGCAGCGCCACGTTGGTCGCCATCAGCCAGGCTTTGGGGTTCAGCGCCTGAAAGCTGATGGCGCCAGCGACGGTCATCGGCTGCGCCTTTTCCCGCTGGGTCGGCGCGCCCGCCCGCCAGAGTTTCCAGGACAGCCAGAGCAGATAGGCGCAGCCCGCCAGCGTCAGCGGCAGCCGAACGGTGCTCATCCAGCTTAGCAGCCACTCCAGCGCCAGCACCGCCAGCGCGGTTTGCAGCAGACAGCCCAGCAGTATGCCGGAGATCATCGGCAGCGTGCGGCGCAGGCCGAAATTGACGCCGGAGGTCGCCAGCAGCAAGTTATTGGGGCCAGGGGTGATAGACATCACGGTGACGTAGCTGAAAAAAGAGGGATCGAGCATGGCGGCGTTCTCGTTAAATAAACATAACGCTATGCTAAGGCGCGAAAAGCATTGGTAACAGAGACACAAAATCACTATTGTCATGGTTACAGTTTGCAATTTTAACTATTGTACCCATGACTCGCGGAGGCTTTTGTGTCCCTTTCTCCTTCAGCCGATCAGCCGCTCTATTACCAGCTTGCCGATAGCTTTGCCGAGGCGATTCATCAGGGCACGCTGAAGCCTGGTAAGCGCCTGCCTGCTATTCGCCGTGTGGCGCAAACCCATCAGGTCAGCATCAATACCGTGCTCAATGCCTGGCAACTGCTGGAGGATCGCGGCCTTATCGAGGCGCGTCCGCAGTCAGGCTACTATGTGCGCAGCGTGCTGCCCGCTCTGACGCAGCCTGTTCCGCATCGCGCACGCATCAAAGACCCGAGCAGCGAAAAGCTCGATCTCATCGATCAGGTGTTCGCGGCGCAGAACCATCCCGATTACGTCAATATTTCGCTGGCCTGCCCGCAGGACGGCGAGCTTTATCCGTCGGCGCGCCTGGCGCGCATTACCGCCTCGCTGCTGCGACGCAATCCCGATTTAATCGGCCGCTATGCGCTACCGCCTGGTAGTGAGCGCTTACGGGAGGAGATTGCGCGCCGCGCGCTGCATGCGGGCATGTCGCTGACCAGTGACGCGATTACCCTGACCCACGGCTGTATGGAGGCGCTGCAGCTGGCGCTGCGCGCGGTGACGCAGCCAGGAGACTGCGTCGGGCTGGAGTCGCCGACCTACTTTTTCCTCTTTCCGCTGCTGGCGTCGCTGGGACTGAAGGCGCTGGAGATTCCCACCGATCCGCAGCACGGCCTTTCGCTCGACGCGCTGGAGATGCTGCTGCAGGAGAAGCGCATCCAGGCGCTGATCGCCATGCCGAGCGCGCAGAATCCGCTGGGCTGCTGCATGTCGCGCCAGAACAAGCAGCGCCTGGCAAAGTTAGTAAATACTTATAATGTTCCGCTGCTGGAAGACGGTCTCTATGACGAGCTGCAGTTCGACTGGCCGCTCTCGCCCACCGTTAAGTCGTTCGATTCAGAAGGCTGGGTGATTTACTGCACCAGCTTTACCAAGACGGTAGCGCCGGACTTTCGCATCGGCTGGATCGCCGCCGGCCGCTTCCATGAGGCGATTGCGCGCCTGAAGGCGGTCTCCTCTATGGCGGAATCCCGGCTGCTGTCGGAGACGCTGGCGGAATTCCTCGCCAACGGCGGCTACGATCACCACCTGCGCACGCTGCGCCGCCGCTACGCCGCCAATATGGATGAGGCGCGCGGCCTGATCGCCCGCTATTTTCCGCAGGGGACGCGCGCCACGCTGCCGCGCGGCGGGTTTGTTTTTTGGGTCGAACTGCCGGAACAGGTAGATACGGTGGCGATGTTCCATCGGCTGCTGGAAGAGCAGATCTGCGTGACGCCGGGCGCGCTCTATTCGCTGAGCGAACGCTACAATCACGCGCTGCGTCTCTCCTGCTGCTATCCCTTCGACGAGCGTTATAGCTGGGCGCTGAAGCGCACCGGCGCGATCGCCTGCGAGCTGGCGGGTCTGGCGCCTGGGCTCGATCAAGGTTTGCCGTTGCGGCCCCAGACCGTGTAGGGATGACGCTCGGTCAGGCGTTCGTAGTAGTTACGCACCGCAGGCAGGCTGGGATGATCCAGCGGAGTTTCATACCAGCGGTTAACCGCCAGCCCGACGCCGATATCCGCCAGGGTGAAGTTGCGGCCCGCGACATAGCGTCCGGTTTTCTCCAGCTGCTGGTTAAGGATGCCCATGGTGTGCGCCCAGCCTTTGCAGGCCGCCGCCAGCAGACGCGGATCCTGATGCGCCGGCGAGTTGCGCACCAGCGACATAAAAGCGTAGCGCCAGGAGGTGTTGAGTTCGGTGGACTGCCAGTCCATCCACTGATCGACCGGCGCGCGGGCGCGCGGGTTTTGCGGATAGAGCCAGTCGCCTTCGTAGGCGTTGGCCAGATAGCGCAGGATGGCGTTCGACTCCCACAGCACGAAGTCGTCGTCGATTAATACCGGGATTAAGGCGTTAGGGTTAAGGGCGAGGAATTCCGGCTTCCGCAGCGAATCTGGCTCGGCGCCCCACTCTTCGCGTTCGAAGTCGAGATCCAGTTCGTCGCAGAGCCAGAGCACTTTACGCACGTTGATTGACGAGTCGCGCCCAAGAATTTTCAGCATAACGATCTCCTGCAGGAATTGTTAACATATTGATAACCCTGTCAGGCCATAAACGCAAATGTCGGGCGTGGAAATGCCCTGTTGAGAAAGGAGTAATCATGAACGTCGCGTTTAAGCAAGTAGATGTCTTTACCTCGTCCGCGTTTAACGGCAATCCGCTGGCGGTGATTATGGATGCGCAGGGCCTGAGCGACGAGCAGCTCCAGACCATCGCCCGCTGGACGAATTTATCTGAAACCACTTTCGTGCTTCCGCCGCAGCATCCCGAAGCTGACTATCGCGTGCGCATCTTTACCGTCGAAGGCGAGCTGCCGTTTGCCGGGCATCCAACGCTGGGCACGGCGCATGCGCTGCTGGAAGCGGGCTGGCCGACGAAAAATCCCGGCAGGATGGTGCAGGAGTGCGGCGTCGGCAACGTGACGGTCAGCATCGACGCCGAGTGTTCGCTGGCGTTTGCCGCGCCAGAGGCGACCATCACGCCCTTCACCGACGCGCTGATGGGCAATGCGCTCGGCTGCGAGCTGTTCGACACCACGCATACCCCCGCCGTGGTCGATATGGGTATCCGCTGGCTGCTGATCCCGATGATAAGCGCCGAAGCGGTGCTGGCGATTCAGCCCGCCGTCAGCGATCTGCAGCGCCTGCTCGCCCACGCGGGCGCTACCGGCGTGATGCCGTTCGGCCCGCTGCCGCACGGCGAGAGCGAGCAGTATGAAGTGCGCGGCCTGCTGGTGGAGAACGGCAGCCTGACGGAAGATCCCATTACCGGCAGCGCCAACGCCTGCCTGGCGCGCTATTTTGCCGCGCAGGGCCAGATGCGGGATTACCGCACCCGTCAGGGCACGGCGATCCAGCGTCAGGGGCGCGTGTCGGTGCGCTACGAAGGCGACCAGATCTGGATCGGCGGCAAAACCGTCACGGTGATTGACGGCACCATCAGGCTGTAGTCATAACGCTGCCGGGCAAGTGACATGAACCGATAGCAACGTCCCGAGCATCTCTGCTCGCCCGGCGCAGAGACGCATTTCATTCCTGAAGTGCGTCTCTGCGGTTTATAACGCCTGGCCGCCTGACACCTCGATACGCTGTGCCGTGATCCAGCCGGTTTCCTCGCTGAGGATAGCGCAGATGGCGTCGCCGATATCGTCCGGCTGCCCGACGCGCCCCAGCGCGGTAAGCGCCGCGATGGTGTCGTTGATCTCTTTGTTGTCACGCACGCGCCCGCCGCCGAAGTCGGTCTCGATAGCGCCTGGCGCCAGGATATTGACGCGAATGCGGCGTTCTCCCAGCTCTTTCGCCTGATAGCGCGTCAGCACCTCCATCGCGCCTTTGACAGAGGCGTAAGTCGCGGAGCCTGGATAGGTCATGCGCGTCAGGCCGCTGGAGATATTTAAAATGCGGCCGCCATCGTTGATCAGCGGCAGCAGTTTCTGCGTCAGGAAATAGGGGCCTTTGAAGTGAACGTTAACCAGCGCGTCGAACTCCTCCTCTGTGGTCTCGCTAAATGGCTTATAGTGACCATGTCCGGCGTTGTTGATTAAATAATCAAAGCGCTCGCGCTGCCATACTGTTTCCAGCGTCTGTTTGACCTGCGCGACAAAGCCGCTGAACTGGCTGCTGTCACCAACATCCAGCCGCAGCGCGGCTGCGCGGCCGCCCAGCGCCTCAATTGCTTTTACCACCGCCTGCGCCTCTTCGTCATGGCTGCGGTAAGTAAAAAGGATATCAACGCCCTTTGCGGCCAGTTTTAGCGCAGCATTTTTGCCTAAACCGCGGTTGGCGCCCGTAATCAGTGCAATTTTATTACTCATGTTTCGATCCTGTTGCAAAATTGAACACCAAATCAGGATATTCCCCAATAATTGATCTATAAATGCCCGGGAATACGCAGCACTGTTTCACTTACAACAACAATCGGTGAACAACATGGACAAAATTCACGCAATGGAGGTTTTTGTGCGGGTGGCGGAAATGGGCAGTTTTACCCGCGCGGCGGAGAGCTTAGGCCTCCCCAAAGGCAGCGTGTCGCGCCAGCTACAGGCGCTGGAAAATCAGATGGGAACGCGGCTGCTGCATCGCACCACGCGCCGCGTGCAGCTTACCCAGGATGGGCTGGTCTACTACGATCGCTGCCTGGATTTGCTGTCGATGATCGACGATATGGACAGTCTGTTTCAGCACGATCCCGCCACGCTGAGCGGCAAACTGCGCGTCGATATGTCGGTGGCGATGGCGACCGGCTTTATCCTGCCGCGTCTGCCGGAGTTTTTGCAGCACTACCCAGGCGTTGAAATCGAACTCAGCAGCAGCGACCGCATGGTAGACGTGATCCGTGAAGGCTTCGACTGCGTTATCCGCGTCGGCGAGCTAAAGGATTCTGGCCTGATTGCGCGAAAAATCGGCACCTATACCTTGATCAACTGTGCCAGCCCCGGCTACCTTTCCCGCTTCGGCATGCCGACGCGGCTGGAGGAGCTGTCGTCGCACGCCATGGTGCACTACACGCAGCAGCTCGGTCAGCCTTCGCCTGGCTTTGAGTATTTTGACGGCAAGCAGTGCCACTACGTGCAGACCGGCGGCGTTGTGACGGTCAACAGCACGGAAACCTATCGCGCCGCCTGCCTGGCGGGACTGGGCATTATTCAGGTGCCGGCGATGGGCATCTATCCGCTGCTGGAGTCTGGACAGCTGGTGGAGGTGCTGCACGCCTTCCCGGCGAAGCCAATGCCGATCTCACTGCTCTACCCTCATCGGCGCAATGTGGCGCGGCGCGTGCGCGTGTTTATGGAGTGGCTGAGTCAGGTGTTACAGGAGTATGTCACCTGAGCGGCTATAATTGCCTTTTCAAGTAAAGCAGGATGATAACTGTCTATGACGGACAAACAGGAAAACCCGACCAGTTCCGAGCAACCTAAACCGCTGATCGATATTCAGACCGGCAATAAAACCGTTGATGGCTCAATTCGTCGCGTATCGCGCTTTGCCGCCTGGTTTCAGGCGATTCCGGCGGTGGCGCACTTTATTCGCGCGCTGGAGCGCTTTAACGATCGTCTGGGCAGCCAGTTCGGCGCGGCCATTACCTACTTCTCGTTTTTGTCGCTGATTCCGATCCTGATGGTCTCTTTCGCCGCCGTGGGGTTCGTGCTGGCATCGAACCAGGATCTGCTGTCGGAGCTGATCAATAAGATCGTTAACAGCATCAGCGATCCTACGCTCGCCACCACGCTGAAAAATACGGTGAACACCGCTATTCAGCAGCGCGCCACGGTGGGCATCACCGGTTTGCTGCTGGCGCTCTACTCCGGCATCAACTGGATGGGCAACCTGCGCGAAGCGGTACGCGCTCAGTCGCGCGACGTCTGGGAGCGCAAGCCGGACGATCAGGAGAAGTTCTGGAAAAAGTATCTGCGCGATCTGATTTCGCTGATCGGCCTGATGCTGGCGCTGGTGATCACCCTGTCGCTGACCTCTATCGCCGGCGCGGCGCAGGCAGCGATCGTTAACGCGCTGGGGCTGGCGGATATCGAGTGGCTGCGCCCGGCGATGACCGCCATAGCGCTGGCGATTTCGATTATGGCCAACTATCTGCTGTTCCTGTGGATTTTCTGGATCCTGCCGCGCCATAAGCCCCGCAAGAAAGCGCTGTTTCGCGGCACGCTGCTGGCGGCTATCGGCTTTGAGATCATTAAATTCGTGATGACGCTGACGCTGCCGAAGCTCGCTTCTTCGCCTTCCGGCGCAGCCTTCGGCTCTGTGCTCGGGCTGATGGCGTTCTTCTACTTCTTCGCTCGTTTGACGCTCTTCTGCGCCGCCTGGATCGCCACCGCGAAGTATAAGGACGATCCGCAGATGCCAGATTCGCGCCGCGCCTCACGTCACCAGGTGTAAAAAAACGTTAACGGCAGCGAAAAATTTTTCCCTTCGGCTATGTTTTAATCATCCAGCAGGATGAATAGCTGAAGGGTCACTTTTATTTCCCCCTTTTATAGAGATTCCCGCTGCAAAAGACGGGCTTCTCCCTGCCTTAATCCACGCATTCCATCGCGACACAAATTATTCACTTTTTCGCCGAAAAAGCCCGGTCTGACGCGGTTTATCAGCGTTGAATGCGGCATGCCAGGTGCGTAATATTCCTGGTCTCTATTTACAATTAAGAAACAGTTATGCAAGCCTCCATCACAGAACCCCTGAAAAAGTCACAAGACGAAACGCCGGTGAATTCGCGCGGCAAGGTCGTGGTGGCCTCGCTGGTCGGCACCGCCATCGAATTCTTCGATTTCTATATCTACGCCACGGCGGCGGTGATTGTCTTTCCTCATATTTTCTTCCCGCAGGGCGACAATACCGTGGCGACGCTGCAGTCGCTGGCGACCTTCGCTATCGCCTTCGTGGCGCGCCCGATCGGCTCCGCCCTTTTCGGCCACTTCGGCGACCGTGTGGGCCGTAAGGCGACGCTGGTGGCCTCGCTGCTGACGATGGGCGTCTCTACCGTGATTATCGGCCTGCTGCCGGGCTATCAGTCGATTGGCGTCGCGGCGCCGCTGCTGCTGGCGCTGGCGCGTTTTGGCCAGGGGCTCGGCCTTGGCGGCGAATGGGGCGGCGCGGCGCTGCTGGCGACGGAAAACGCGCCGGCGAAAAAGCGCGCGCTCTACGGCTCATTTCCGCAGCTCGGCGCGCCGATCGGCTTCTTCTTCGCCAACGGCACCTTTCTCCTGCTCTCCTGGCTGCTGACCGACGAGCAGTTTATGCAGTGGGGCTGGCGCGTGCCCTTTATTCTCTCGGCGGTGCTGGTGATTATCGGCCTTTATGTGCGCGTGTCGCTGCACGAAAGCCCGGTGTTCGCGAAGGTACAGAAAGAGAAGAAGCAGGTGCGGGTGCCGATCGCTGCGCTGCTGAGCAAGCATCTCACCGCGACGATTCTCGGCACCTTTATCATGCTGGCGACCTATACGCTGTTCTACATTATGACGGTCTACTCGATGAGCTACGGCACCGCGCCGGCGCCTGCGGGTCTCGGCTTCTCGCGCAATAGCTTCCTGTGGATGCTGATGATGGCGGTTATCGGTTTCGGCGTGATGGTGCCGATCGCCGGTCTGCTGGCGGATCGCTTTGGTCGCCGTAAGACCATGATCACTATTACGCTGATGATTATCGCCTTCGCCTTCCTGTTCCCGGCGATGCTGGGTTCCGGTTCGCAGGCGCTGGTGATGGCCTTCCTGCTGCTCGGCCTGAGCGTCATGGGGCTGACCTTCGGTCCGATGGGCGCGCTGCTGCCGGAGCTCTTCCCAACCGAAGTGCGCTATACCGGCGCCTCTTTCTCCTACAACCTGTCGTCGATTCTCGGCGCCTCGGTTGCGCCCTATATCGCCACCTGGCTGAACGCCCACTACGGTTTGCAGGCGGTAGGCTACTATCTGGCATCTATGGCGGTACTGACGCTGATTGCGCTCATCGCCTGTAAAGAGACGCGTCATCAGACGTTATACGAAGCGGTGTAAGCGAAATCAGGAAACCCGGCTAAGGCCGGGTTTTTTGTCATGGTATAGTTCCTGCTGTTTCGGTATGCAGGAAAAGAACCATGGCGACGGCAGCGCATCTGATTAGCAGTAACCTTCCCAGCGTTAAACAACTTCAGTGCTTTCTCGCCGTCGCGTACGCGCTCAATTTCCGCCAGGCCGCCGAGCGCCTCAACATGACTCAGCCTCCCTTGACCCGTCATATCCAGAGCCTGGAAGCGCTGCTCCACCAGCAGCTCTTTAGCCGCAGCACGCACGCGGTGAGCCTGACCGAGGACGGGCGCTCGCTGGTCGCCAGAGCGGAGAAAATTCTTGCCGATCTTGACGCCCTGAGCGCCGATGCTCTTTCCCGCCCGCATCCTCTGCGCATCGGGCTCACCCGCACGCTGGACTTTACGCGCATAGCGCCTGTCGCCGCGCGGCTGGCGCAGCTGGATGCCGGCGACGAGATCGACTCGCCCGATCTGACCTCCGCCCGACTGCTGCAGTGTCTGGCGCAAAACAGGCTCGATCTGGTGCTGACCGGAGAGAAAGGCGCCGGCGAGCAAGAGAACGTTCGCTATCGCTGGATCTGCCGCGAGCCGTTGCTTATCGCGCTGCCGACTACGCATCCCGCTAGCCGGCAGCAGCAGGTCTCGCTCGACGCGGTCAGCGACCTGCCGCTGTTCTGGTTCGCCAGGCGCGCCAATCCCGCCTTCTTTGATAAGTGCGAACAGGTTTTCGCAAAGCTGAAGACGCCGCTGAAAAAAGTCAACGAGCCTGACGACTCGCTGACGATGCTGGCGCATATCGCCCGCGGCAAAGGATTCGCTCTGCTGCCGCAGTCAAAGTGCGTCTTTAATCAGGAAGGATTGTGCTACCGGCCGCTGCGCGAGGACCAGGCGCAGCAGCTGCATATCGACGTTTACGCCGCCACGCGTCATGACGATGCGCGTCCAGCGCTCATGCAGGCGCTGGAGAAGCTAAGCAACGGCGCGCCTTAATACCTTTTAAGCATCACAAAAACGGCAATTCCCTGCTGTTCCACCCGGTGAAAGAATCAGACCAGGACAACAGGAGGCATGATGAAAACCCGTTACTTAGCAAAAAACTTCGAGGTCAGCGCCATCGGCTACGGCGCGATGGGCCTCAGCGAGTTCTACGGCGCGGCGGATGATGCGCAGTCGCTGCGTGTTTTACACAAACTTATCGAGCTGGACCAGACTTTTATCGATACGGCGGATCAGTACGGCCGCGGCCACAATGAAACGCTTATCGGGCAGTTCCTGGCCGGGCTGGATAGCGCCACGCGCGGCAAAATGAAAATCGCGACCAAATGCGGCATCGAGCGCGCGGCCGACGAAGCTTACAGCCGCACCATCAACAATCAGCCGGACTATATTACTCGCTGCTGCCACGACTCCCTTAAGCGGCTCGGCGTCGAACGCATCGATCTTTTCTACCTCCATCGCGTCAGCCAGGCAACGCCGATTGAAGAGAGCATGGCGTGCCTGAGCCGCCTGGTGAAAGAGGGAAAGATAAACCATATCGGGCTGTGCGAAGTCTCTGCCGCGACCCTGCGCCGCGCGCACGCCGTTCATCCTGTCGCCGCCCTGCAGACGGAATATTCGCTGTGGACGCGCGACGTCGAGGAGGCGATCCTGCCGACGGCTAAGGCGCTGGATATTGGGCTTGTCGCCTACTCGCCGCTGGGCCGCGGTTTTCTGACCGGCAAATATCTCCGCAACAGCGACTTCGCCGAAGGCGACTTCCGCAAAAACAACGGGCGCTTTCAGCAGGAAAACCTCGATCACAACGCCGCGCTGCTGAACGCGGTAAGGCCGCTGGCGGAGAAGTACCGCTGCACGCCAGGCCAGATAGCGCTCGCCTGGCTGCTGGCGCAGTACGCTAAGCTGGTGCCGATCCCCGGTACGAAACAGATCGGCTACCTGGTGGAAAATGCGCAGGCGGCGCAGGTGATGCTGGAGGCGGAAGACGTGGCGCTGCTGAACGGCCTTCACCAGCGCGTTCAGGTGCAGGGCGCGCGCTACACGGAAGAAGGCATGAAGGGCGTAAATGCCTGAAATGAAAAACCCCGGCAAGCCGGGGTTTTTTTAGTGCTGAAAAAGGTGGCGCCTGGCTGAGTTAGCTGGCGACGGCGATACGCTTCATATCGGTCATATAGCCGCGCAGTTTACGGCCAACCGCTTCGATCGGATGCTGACGAATCGCTTCGTTGACGTCGCGCAGCTGCGCGTTATCAACCTGCGTGCCTTCAATCGCTTTACCCAGGTCGCCCGGCTGCAGCGTGGTCATAAACTCTTTCAGCAGCGGCACCGCGGCGAAGGAGAAAAGATAGTTGCCGTACTCTGCGGTGTCGGAGATAACCACGTTCATTTCATACAGACGCTTACGCGCGATGGTATTGGCGATCAGCGGCAGCTCGTGCAGCGATTCATAGTAGGCGGACTCTTCGATAATACCCGCGTCAACCATGGTTTCGAACGCCAGCTCAACGCCCGCTTTTACCATCGCCACCATCAGAACGCCTTTATCGTAATACTCCTGCTCTTCGATTTTGCCGTCGAACTGCGGCGCGGTTTCAAACGCGGTTTTGCCGGTCTCTTCGCGCCAGGTCAGCAGGTTTTTATCGTCGTTGGCCCAGTCAGCCATCATGCCGGATGAGAACTCGCCGGAGATGATGTCATCCATATGCTTCTGGAACAGCGGCGCCATAATCTCTTTCAGCTGCTCTGACAGCGCGTATGCGCGCAGTTTCGCCGGGTTAGAGAGGCGATCCATCATCAGGGTGATGCCGCCGAACTTCAGGGATTCGGTGATGGTTTCCCAGCCGAACTGGATCAGTTTTTCGGTGTAGGCCGCGTCATGACCTTCCGCCACCAGCTTGTCGAAGCAGAGCAGCGAACCGGCCTGCAGCATGCCGCACAGAATAGTCTGCTCGCCCATCAGGTCGGACTTCACTTCCGCGACGAAAGAGGATTCCAGCACGCCTGCGCGGTCGCCGCCGGTAGCCGCGGCCCAGGCTTTGGCAATCGCCATGCCTTCGCCTTTCGGATCGTTTTCCGGATGCACCGCGATCAGCGTTGGCACGCCGAAACCGCGCTTGTACTCTTCACGCACTTCAGTGCCCGGACATTTCGGCGCCACCATCACCACGGTGATGTCTTTACGGATGGTTTCACCCACTTCAACAATATTGAAGCCGTGCGAGTAGCCCAGCGCCGCGCCGTCTTTCATCAGCGGCTGTACCGCCTGCACAACCGCAGAGTGCTGTTTGTCCGGCGTCAGGTTAACCACCAGATCGGCCTGCGGGATCAGCTCTTCATAGGTGCCGACTTTGAAGCCGTTTTCGGTGGCCTTGCGCCAGGAGGCGCGCTTCTCGGCGATCGCTTCGGCGCGCAGCGCATAGGAGACGTCCAGACCGGAATCGCGCATGTTCAGGCCCTGGTTAAGGCCCTGTGCGCCACAGCCCACGATGACCACTTTTTTCCCTTTCAGGAAGCTGGCGCCGTCGGCGAATTCATCGCGCGCCATAAAGCGACATTTGCCTAACTGCGCTAACTGGTTGCGCAGATTCAGTGTGTTGAAGTAGTTAGCCATGGGGCACTCCGGTCAGATGTTGTGTTTGTTTTTGTCCTGTAACGGCGTGAACAGCAGCGCCGCGAATGACCCCATCATATGACAGGAAATCCGTTGCTTAAATTGATATATTAGCAAGGTTACATTGCAATATTTGCAACGCTACTTTAGAGGTTAAGGCGTATGGATTTACGAGATCTGAAGCTGTTTCTTCATCTGGCTGAAAGCTGCCACTTCGGCCGCACCGCGCGCGCCATGCACGTCAGCCCCTCAACGCTCTCGCGCCAGATCCAGCGCCTCGAAGAGGATGTGGGGCACGCGCTGTTTCTGCGCGATAACCGCACCGTTGCCCTGACGGAGGCGGGCGAACGCCTGCGCCAGTTCGCGCAGCAAACGCTGCTGCAGTATCAGCAGCTGCGCCACGTGATGGATCTCAACGGTCCGTCGCTGAGCGGCGAGCTACGCCTGTTCTGCTCGGTGACCGCCGCCTACAGCCATCTGCCGCCGATTCTGGATCGCTTCCGCGCCGAGCATCCGCAGGTAGAGATCAAGCTGACCACCGGCGACGCCGCCGACGCCATTGAGATGGTGCAGTCCGGCGAGGCGGATCTGGCCATCGCCGGGCGGCCCGAGTCGCTGCCCGCCAGCATCGACTTTACGCCGCTGGGCCTCATTCCGCTGGTGCTGATCGCCCCGGCGCTGCCCTGTCCGGTGCGCAGCCAGGCGACGCAACCGTCGCCCGACTGGGCGCAGATTCCGTTTATCCTGCCCGATCAGGGCCCGGCGCGGCGCGGCATCGATCTCTGGTTTCGGCGTCGTCGCATCCCGAATCCGCAAATTTACGCCACGGTTTCCGGCCATGAGGCGATTGTGTCGATGGTGGCGCTCGGCTGCGGCATCGCGCTTTTGCCGGACGTGGTGCTGGAGAACAGCCCGGAGCCGGTGCGCAATCGCGTGCTGACGCTGGAGGACGTGGAGTCGGTGGCGCCGCTGGAGCTGGGCGTCTGCGTACAAAAAAAGCGGCTCGGGGAGCCGCTGATTCATGCCTTCTGGCACCTGCTGTAGCTACTGTCCGGCGAGGAAGAACCGGAACGCCGGGTTGTTGGCCTCGTCGTGGCAGTCGTAGCCTAGCTCGTTGAGGTAGGTTTCAAAATGCGGTTCGTTGTCGCTGATCTCAAACGCCGCCAGCACGCGGCCGTAATCGGTGCCGTGGCTGCGGTAGTGGAACAGCGAAATATTCCAGTGGGTGCCGAGCGTTTGCAGAAATTTCAGCAGCGCGCCTGGCGCCTCGGGGAATTCGAAGCTGAACAGGCGCTCGCGCAGCGGCTTCGACGGACGTCCGCCCACCATATAGCGCACGTGCAGCTTCGCCATCTCGTCGTCGGAGAGATCCACCACCTGATAGCCGCCCTGAGTAAGCTGGCTGATAATCTCGCCGCGCTCCTCTAGCCCGCGCGTCAGGCGCACGCCGACAAAAATGCAGGCGTTGTCGGCATCGGCGTAGCGATAGTTGAATTCAGTCACTGCACGTCCGCCCAGCGTCTGGCAGAACTTCAGGAAGCTGCCCTGCTGTTCCGGAATGGTCACCGCCAGCAGCGCTTCACGCTGCTCGCCCAGTTCGCAGCGCTCGGAGACGTAGCGCAGGCCGTGGAAGTTGACGTTGGCGCCTGAAAGAATATGCGCCAGCCGCTCGCCTTTGATGTCGTGCTGCTGGATATATTTCTTCATGCCCGCCAGCGCCAGCGCGCCTGACGGCTCCGCTATCGCGCGCACGTCTTCAAACAGATCTTTCATCGCCGCGCAGATGGCGTCGCTGTCGACGGTGATGATGTCGTCGAGATACTCCTGACACAGGCGAAAGGTTTCGCTGCCGATGCGCTTTACCGCCACGCCTTCGGCAAACAGCCCGACGCGCGGCAGATCCACCGGCTCGCCCGCCTCGAGCGCCGCCTTCAGGCAGGCGGAGTCTTCCGACTCCACCGCGATCACTTTGATTTGCGGCATCAGCTGTTTGATCAGCACCGCCACGCCCGCCGCCAGACCGCCGCCGCCGACCGGCACGAAGACGCGATCGAGATGCGCGTCCTGCTGCAGCAGCTCCATCGCCAGCGTGCCCTGACCGGCGATCACCGCCGGATGATCAAACGGCGGCACGAAGGTGTAGCCCTGCTGTTCCGCCAGCTCAATCGCTTTGGCTTTCGCCTCGTCGAAGTTAGCGCCGTAGAGATAAGCCTCACCGCCAAATGCGCGCACCGCATCTACCTTGATGTCCGCCGTGGTCACCGGCATCACAATCAGCGATTTGATGCCGAGCCGGCTGGCGGAGAGCGCCACGCCCTGCGCGTGGTTGCCGGCCGACGCCGTTACCACGCCGCGCGCTTTCTGCTCTTCGTTTAGACCGGCGATCATCGCGTAGGCGCCGCGCAGCTTGAAGCTGTGCACCGGCTGCCGATCCTCGCGCTTCACCAGAATGGTGTTGCCGAGACGCGATGAAATTTTTTCCATTTTTTGCAGCGGCGTCACCTGTGCGACTTCATAAACAGGCGAGCGCAGCACGGCGCGCAGATATTCTGCGCCGCAGGGCGACGCAGGTAGCGGTTGAGCCTCAGCCATCGGTTAGCCTCCCAGCTTGCTCTTGTCGCGCACCGCGCCTTTGTCGGCGCTAGTGGCGAGCGATGCGTAGGCGCGCAGCGCGAAAGAGACCTGACGCACGCGGTCGTGCGGCGTGTAGGCCGCGTCGCCGCGCGCCTCTTCTTCTTCGCGACGCGCATGCAGTTCGTTGTCGGGCACCGCCAGTTTGATGCCGCGGTTCGGGATATCGATCTCGATGATGTCGCCATCTTTAACCAGCGCGATGGTGCCGCCGCTGGCCGCTTCCGGCGAGGCGTGGCCGATCGACAGACCGGAGGTGCCGCCGGAGAAGCGGCCGTCGGTGATCAGCGCGCAGCTTTTGCCGAGGCCCATCGATTTCAGATAGGTGGTCGGATAGAGCATCTCCTGCATGCCCGGTCCGCCTTTCGGCCCTTCGTAGCGGATAACGACCACGTCGCCCGCCACCACTTTGCCGCCGAGAATCGCCTCGACCGCGTCATCCTGGCTTTCGTAGACTTTCGCCGGGCCTTTAAAGGTCAGGATCTCTTTGTCTACGCCGGCCGTTTTAACGATACAGCCATCTTCGGCGAGGTTGCCGTAGAGCACCGCCAGACCGCCATCCTGCGAATAGGCGTGCTCACGGGTGCGAATACACCCCTCGGCGCGGTCGTCGTCCAGCGTGTCCCAGCGGCAATCCTGCGAAAAGGCCTGGGTGGTGCGGATGCCCGCCGGACCGGCGCGGAACATATCCTTCACCGCCTGGTCTTTGGTCAGCATGATGTCGTACTGATCCAGCGTCTCACGCATCGTCTGCTGCAGGATGTTACGGGCGCTGGTATCGATCAGTCCGGCGCGGTCCAGCTCGCCGAGAATGCCGATGACGCCGCCTGCGCGGTGCACATCTTCCATATGGTATTTCGGGGTGCTCGGCGCCACTTTACAGAGCTGAGGCACCTTGCGCGACAGGCGGTCGATATCAGAAATATTGAAGTCGATTTCGCCCTCTTGCGCGGCGGCCAACAGGTGCAGCACGGTGTTGGTCGAACCGCCCATGGCGATATCCAGCGTCATGGCGTTTTCAAACGCCGCTTTGGTGGCGATGTTACGCGGCAGCATGTTCTCGTCATCCTGCTCGTAATAGCGTTTGGTCAGGCTCACGATGCGCTTGCCCGCGTTGATAAACAGTTCTTTGCGGTCGGCGTGGGTCGCCAGCAGCGAGCCGTTGCCCGGCTGCGACAGGCCCAGCGCTTCGGTCAGGCAGTTCATCGAGTTGGCGGTGAACATGCCGGAACAGGAGCCGCAGGTCGGACAGGCGGAGCGTTCGATCTGCTCGCTGTCGGCATCGCTCACGTTCGGGTTGGCGCCCTGAATCATCGCGTCGACCAGGTCAAGCTTGATGATCTTATCGGAGAGCTTGGTTTTCCCCGCTTCCATCGGACCGCCGGAAACGAAGATCACCGGAATATTGAGGCGCAGCGACGCCATCAGCATTCCCGGCGTGATTTTGTCGCAGTTGGAGATACAGACCATGGCATCGGCGCAGTGCGCGTTGACCATATATTCCACCGAGTCGGCGATCAGCTCGCGCGACGGCAGCGAATAGAGCATGCCGCCATGGCCCATGGCGATACCGTCATCCACCGCAATGGTGTTGAACTCTTTCGCCACGCCGCCCGCCGCTTCGATCTGCTCGGCGACCAGTTTGCCGAGATCGCGCAGGTGAACGTGGCCCGGCACAAATTGGGTGAATGAGTTGACCACGGCGATAATCGGTTTGCCGAAATCGGCGTCGGTCATTCCTGTGGCGCGCCACAGGGCACGGGCACCCGCCATGTTGCGGCCATGCGTGGTGGTGGCGGAACGGTACTTAGGCATGCTCTGTTTACTCCAGTCTGTAAATGACGCGGGCACAGCTGCGCCCGCGTGACTCTCTTGTTATGGGTTAACCTGATCCAGCCAGCCGTATTTGTCTTCGGTTTCGCCAGTGAACAGGCCGAAGAAGGCTTTCTGGATTTTTTCGGTTACCGGACCGCGTTTGCCTTCACCGACCTGAATGCCGTCAACGCTGCGTACCGGCGTAATTTCTGCGGCGGTGCCGGACATGAAGATCTCATCAGCCAGGTAGAGCGATTCGCGCGACAGTACCTGCTCGCGTACTTCAATGCCCATATCCTGCGCCAGCTTGATGATGGCGTCGCGGGTAATGCCCGGCAGCGCGGAAGAGGTAAACGGCGGAGTAAAGAGAATGCCGTCTTTTACTTCGAACAGGTTTTCGCCTGCGCCTTCAGAGATATAGCCGTTGGTGTCCAGCGCGATGCCTTCCTGATAGCCGTGACGACGCGCTTCGCTGCCCACCAGCAGCGAGGAGAGGTAGTTGCCGCCTGCTTTCGCGGCGGTCGGCAGGGTGTTCGGTGCCACGCGGTTCCATGAAGAAACCATGGCGTTGATGCCGTTTTCCAGCGCTTCTGCACCCAGGTATGCGCCCCACGGGAAGGCGGCGATGATCACGTCAGTGGTGTAGCCGTCCGGCGGGTTCACGCCCAGGCCGACATCGCCGACAAAGGCCAGCGGACGAATGTAGGCGCTTTTCAGGTTGTTGTCGCGCAGCACTTTACGCGTCGCTTCCATCAGCTCTTCTACGCTGTATTTCAACGGGAAACGATAAATTTTCGCTGAGTCGTGCAGACGCTGCATGTGTTCACGGTGACGGAAGACTACCGGGCCTTTGTGCGAGTCGTAGCAGCGCACGCCTTCAAACACAGAAGTACCATAGTGCAGCGCGTGAGACATGACGCTGACCTTGGCGTCTTCCCACTTGACCATCTCCCCATTGAACCAAATAAAGTCAGCTTTCTTCGTGCTCATTCTTATTTCCTTTCACGACCAGGCGTGGATTTGTTGTGATGTTTGTTGCTGGATTTCGACATTAGCGACATCCATTAATTTGCTTAACTGCGAAGACAGTAAATCGACTGAACGCTGGCTGGCAACGGTCATTTCGATATTAATGTTCTCGCTGTTGGCCGCCGCGCCCATGTTCATGGCGCAGACCTGGAAACCGCGATGGCGGACGACGCGTAAAATGCGCTCCAATATTTCAGGGCGAAAGCGAGCTTCGATAGACAATTGGTGCTGGTTCATACGGTTTTCTCCATCATGTTTGCGTTGCTGGTGCCAGGCGGCACCAGTGGCCAGACGTTTTCATGCTCATCAATCGCAACATGCAGGAAGTAAGAACCTTCACTGTTCAGCAGAGCATCAAGGGCGGCGTCGACCTCGTCTTTACGGCTAATACGCTGGCCTGGGATATCAAAGGCGCTGGCCAGCGTCAGAAAATCGGGGTTATCGGTCAGAATGGTTTCGCTGTAGCGGCCGTCGAAAAAGAGCTGCTGCCACTGGCGTACCATGCCGAGGCGCTGATTATCGAGCAGCAGGATTTTCACCGGCAGTTTTTTACGTTTGATGGTGCCCAGCTCCTGGATATTCATCATGATCGAGCCGTCGCCCGAGACGCAGATCACGGTGTCGTCGGGACGGGCGACCTGCGCGCCGACTGCGGCGGGCAGGCCGAAGCCCATGGTGCCCAAGCCGCTGGAGGTGATGAAATTTTCCGGCGCGTTGAAGTTCATATGCTGCGCGGTCCACATCTGGTGCTGACCGACGTCGGTGGTGACGACGGCGCTGGCGGGTTTGCGATCGGAAAGCTGTTTCAGCAGCAGCGGCGCGTAGATCGCTTCGCCGGGATGATCGTAGCGCCAGCTGAATTCCGTTTTCATCGCCTTTACCTCTTCGCGCCAGCCGGCGATCTGCATCGGCATGCTCAGCGCGGGCAGGATCTGATTCATGTCGCCCTGCAGCGAAACGTGCGCGCGGCGCAGTTTATTCAGCTCGGCCGGGTCGATATCGATGTGAATGACGCTGGCGTGCGGCGCGAAGGTGTCGAGCTTGCCGGTGACGCGATCGTCGAAGCGCGCGCCGACGGCAATCAGCAAATCGCAGGACTGAACCGCCAGGTTCGCAGCCTTGGTGCCGTGCATACCCAGCATGCCCAGATAAACCTCGCTTTCGCTATCGGCGCTGCCGAGACCTTTCAGCGTGGCGACCACAGGAATGCCGGTCTCCTGCGCCATGGCGCGCAGCGCAGGCACCGCCTGCGCCATACCGACGCCGCCGCCGATATAGAGCATCGGCTTGTGCGACTGCGCCATCAGCGCGCGCGCCGCTTCGATATGCTGCGGCGAATGGGCGAACGTCTCTTCGACCGGCAGCAGATGCGGCGTCAGCTCGCCGCTGGCGATTTGAATATCTTTAGGGATATCGACCAGCACCGGTCCAGGACGGCCTGACTGGGCGATAGCAAAGGCTTCCGCCATGACGGAAGGCAGCTCATCCAGCGACTCAACCAAAAAGCTGTGTTTGGTGCAGGCCAGCGACAGGCCCAGCACGTCGATCTCCTGAAAGGCGTCGGTGCCGATAAACGCCGATGAAACCTGACCGGTGATCGCCACTACCGGCACCGAATCCATCATCGCGTCGGCCAGGCCGGTGATTAAGTTTGTCGCACCAGGGCCCGAGGTCGCAATGCAGACGCCCGTTTTTCCGGTCGCGCGCGCATAGCCGATCGCCGCGACCACTGCGCCTTGTTCATGACGACACAGTAGGTGTTCCACGCCGCCATCGTAGAGCGCATCGTACACTGGCATGATGGCGCCGCCAGGATAGCCAAATACAGTGTCGACACCCTGCGCGCGTAAAGCCTGAACTACCCACTGTGCACCTGTCATGGTTATTCTCCTGTATCCTTAGGGGAACAACAGAATTTTATGCTACTGCTCATTGTTTGCTCCTCGGTAATCCGCTGATATTTGCGCTGGTCGAAAAAAAACCCCCGGACCTTTCGGTGCGGGGGTTTTTCGAATTCCAGGCTTGATTTTTAAGCCTTTCTTTCTCCAAGCGTAGCCCCGCACGGTGGGTTAATAATCACCACCACGCTAATCACGACTAGGCTAATCACTTGTAGAAGGGCTTTCATCTGTTGTCTGTTTTTTCGTTTGTTCGAAGTAATACCTACAGAGTTATCACAGTTAGAGGTGCGATGACAACTTTTTCCATCTGTTTTTTTATGGCCCTTGCGTCGTTAATCAGATATCAGACTGTAAATAAACGCTTATTTTATGCGTGACAAATATTCATCACGTCCGTGACGCAATAATTAAGCCCGCAATTTGTTAAGCAGCTCCAGAAAAAATGTTTTCGGGTGAATCTCCCGCCGCTTTGCTGCGGACTCTGCCGAAAGATAGATTTCTGGCTCTCGCTGTCACCTTTCGGCCTCGCCATAATCGCCCCGTTAAGGAGCGGTTATGACATTGTCCAGAGTTCTTACCCGAGCGGCGATAGGCGTAGAAGCACCGCAGGTCACCATAGAAGCGCATATCAGCAGCGGCCTGCCCGCGCTGACGCTGGTCGGCTTGCCCGAAACCACGGTGAAAGAGGCGCGCGAACGGGTACGCAGCGCCATTATTAACAGCGGCTTCAGCTTTCCAGCAAAGCGCATCACCATTAATCTGGCGCCCGCCGACCTGCCTAAAGAGGGCGGACGTTACGATCTGCCGATGGCGCTCGCGATTCTCGTCGCGTCTGAACAGCTTCCTGAGGCGAAACTGGCGCAGCATGAGTTCGTAGGCGAGCTTGCGCTCAACGGCGCGCTCTGCGGCGTTCAGGGCGCGATTCCGGCCGCGATGGCGGCGATGCGGGCCGGACGGCAGCTGATCCTCTCTTCGGAGAATCAGCAGGATGTCGGCCTGATTCAGCATGGCGATACGCTTGTCGCCGCCCATCTGCTGGAAGTCTGCGCCTGGCTGCAAAATCAGGGCGAGCTTGCGCGCGCCCATTATCCGCAGGATCGGTCTGAAGAACCGACGGAAGACCTGAGCGATATCATTGGTCAGGAACAGGGACGTCGGGCGCTGGAGATTACCGCAGCGGGCGGTCATAACCTGCTGCTGATTGGCCCTCCCGGCACAGGCAAAACCATGCTGGCTACGCGACTGCCCGGCATTATGCCGCCGCTCAGCGACGCAGAAGCGCTGGAGTGCGCCGCTATCGCCAGCCTGGTAGATAAGGTCAGGCTGCAAAAGGCCTGGCGTAAGCGCCCTTTTCGCTCGCCTCATCATAGCGCGTCGCTTTATGCGCTTATCGGCGGGGGGGCGCTGCCCCGGCCTGGAGAGATTTCGCTGGCGCATAACGGCGTGCTGTTTCTGGATGAGCTGCCGGAATTTGATCGGCGGGTGCTGGATGCGCTGCGGGAGCCTATCGAGTCTGGCGAAATCGCCATTTCCCGCGCCCGCGCGAAAGTGACCTATCCGGCGCGCTTTCAACTGATTGCCGCCATGAACCCAAGCCCGACAGGTCACTATCAGGGGCAGCATAACCGCTGCTCGCCGCAGCAGGTGCTGCGTTATCTGAGCAAACTCTCCGGGCCTTTTCTCGATCGCTTCGACCTGTCGATTGAGGTGCCGCTGCTGCCGAGCGGGATGCTGAGCCGACGTCCCGAGGCGGGCGAAAGTTCAGCCAGCGTCGGTGAGCGGGTGATGAAGGCGCGCGCGCTGCAAATGGCGCGTGCCGGCAAGATTAATGCGCATATGAGTAACGTCGACATCAAGAGGTGGTGCGATATCGCCAGAGAGGATGCGGAATGGCTCGAAGAGGTGCTGAATCAGCTGGGATTATCCGTGCGGGCATGGCAGCGCATTTTAAAGGTGGCGCGGACAATTGCCGATCTGACGGGTGAAGAGAGGATTTTACGGAGTCATCTGCAGGAGGCGGTCGCTTATCGCAGCATCGACCGGCTAATGATTCATCTTCACCGCAGCCTGGAATAAAAAATGGGGCTGATTGCCCCATTTTGTTTAGTCATCGCTGTCGCTGTAGTCTTCAACCGTATCCATCTGCGGCTTGCCGCCTGAGAGCGTATGAAAACGTTTCGGGCGCTTAATGCGAGTGGTGTATTTAGACCATACGCGCTCAGCTTCAGTTTGCGGCTCACGCAGACCACGACATACTTCTAAGAAAAGACGCTCTTCTTCCGTAGTCGGCTCACGCTTTGCTAAATCGAGTTCATTAAAAGCGAAACCATGACGTTCCAGCAATTGGGCTTCTTTAATGGTGAAATCACCATGCCGCGAGAAACCGCGCGGATAATGTTTGTTATCAAAGAAACGATTTGTGGTTGAGAAGCTTTCCGCCATCTTACACGCTCCTGATTCTCTTATGGCCGAGCTATTAATGGCGCGGAGTATTAGATAGGCTTGACAGAGTGTAAAACAAAACATTTAAATCTATACGACAAACATTTTTTGGGAGAAAGCTGTGGATACGGAATTACTGAAAACTTTCCTGGAAGTGAGCAGAACTCGCCATTTTGGGCGGGCTGCGGAAGCACTTTACCTCACACAGTCCGCCGTCAGCTTTCGCATCCGTCAGCTGGAGAATCAGCTGGGCGTTAACCTTTTTACTCGTCATCGCAATAACATACGGCTGACGTCGGCGGGAGAACGCCTGCTGCCCTATGCGGAAAGCCTGATGAGCACATGGATGATGGCGAAAAAAGAGGTTTCGCATACGCAGCAGCATCACGAGCTGTCAATAGGGGCCAGCGCGTCGCTCTGGGAGGCCTATCTGACGCCGTGGCTGCAAACCCTGTATGAGAATCGAGAGAGCCTGCATCTTGAAGCGCGCGTGGCACAGAGGCATCTTCTGGTTAAGCAGCTTCATGAGCGCCAGCTGGATCTGCTGATCACTACCGAAGCGCCGAAGATGGATGAGCTGACCAGCCAGCAGATCGGCCATATCTCTCTGGCGCTGTTTCGGGCGCGTAAAACAGAGAAGCGAGAGAAGTACGATTACATCAAGCTGGAATGGGGTGCGGACTTTCATCAGCATGAAAGCTATTTGTCAGGCGGCGATGATGTTCCGGTGCTAACCACCACCTCGGCGCACGTGACGCGCGAGCTGCTTTATACCACGGGCGCCTGCGCCTTTTTGCCAGACTACTGGCATAGCCTGTACAGCGATCTTATGGTGATCCCGGATACGCCGGTTGCGGTGCGTCCTTTATATGCCGTGTGGCTGCAGAACAGCGATCAGCAGGCGCATATTCGACAGCTGCTTAAGTTTCCGGTACTGGCGCGCTGACATTGCAGGCTAAATAGGGAAGAGGCTGACGTTGTCGGCCTTTTTTTGATCTTTTTGCCGAATAAAAAGCAAAAAAAATCCTTTGCCGAAGCAAAGGATTCTTTTTTCTGGCAGGGGCGGAGGGACTCGAACCCCCAACACCCGGTTTTGGAGACCGGTGCTCTACCAATTGAACTACGCCCCTAAAGAGGGTGGCGGTGCGGACGGGACT